>DATJKO010000230.1:0-3479 GCA_035491355.1 Pyrinomonadaceae bacterium | reverse complement strand
GAAGCCGTTCGAGAATTGCGAGAAGCGATATGTCTGTGCGATGTGACGATTGAGCGAAGCTGAGTTGTACTGCGTCAGCACAAACGTGCGCAGGATATCGGAGTTGATGCAGTTCGAGAGGGCGATGTCGACGAGACGATACTTACCGCCGAGCGGAACAGCGGGCTTGGAGCGTTGTTGCGTCAACGGAAAGAGCCGGTTGCCGGCGCCGCCGCCGAGAATGACTGCCAGTAGTTTCGTGTCCGCGGGCATGATTGATCTTTAACAATGGAGGAACGTTGTTCAGTACGCCAGGGATCTTGTTTCGCCGGTCGTCTTGCCGGCCGCTTCCTGCGCGATCTTCACGCCGACGCTTGCGCCGATGCGCGTTGCGCCTGCTTCGACCATCTTGCGCGCATCGTCGAGGCCTTTCACGCCTCCCGACGCTTTGACTCCGAGTTCGGCGCCGACTGTGCGACGCATCAGAGCGACGTCCGCGACCGTCGCACCACCTTTTGAAAAACCGGTTGAAGTTTTGACGAAGTCCGCGCCGGCTTTCCGGGCAGCCTGGCATGCGCGCACCTTTTCGTCGTCGGTCAATAATGCCGTCTCGATGATCACCTTGCAGATGGCGTCGTACTCGTGGGCCACCTGGACCACCGAACGAATATCGTGTTCGACGAGACAGTCGTCCCCACTCTTCAAGGCGCCGACGTTGATGACCATGTCGACTTCACTCGCGCCGTCGAAAATCGCGCGTCGTGCTTCGTAGGCTTTCACGTCGGGGAGCGTCGCGCCGAGTGGAAAGCCGATGACTGTGCAGACCGGAACTCCGCTGCCGCGCAGATTGCACGCCGCGGCGCGCACCCACGTCGGGTTCACGCAAACCGAAGCGAAGCGATAAGTCGCCGCTTCCTGGCAGAGCTTCTTGATGTCGTCGTCAGTCGCTTCCGGTTTCAGAAGCGTGTGATCGATCAGGCTGGCCCACTCTCTTGCCGATCCCGTTTCGCCCAGGATGAGTCCGATGCGGGCAGCGCCGGCGTCCACGATGCGATGCATTCGCTCGGGACAGCGATGAAAACACTCCGACGTGCAGCCGCACATCGCGGCCTGCTCGCCACCGTCGTCGCCATTCAGGCGCGCCACGATCGCGTCGGTAATCTGCTCGATTAATTGGTCGTAATCGCCGTTATTTGAGTAGCCCATGTGCCGGGAAACATTCTAGCAACTAGCGTTGATACTGTCGCTGGATGGCGTCGATTTTGGCGACACGTTTGCGGTGGCGATCTTCGGTGATTTCGGTGGAAAGCCAGGCGGTGACGATCTCGCGCATCTCGGCGCTGGTGATCGTCTTGCTGCCGAGTGTGAGGACGTTCGCGTCGTTGTGTTCGCGCGAGTTGCGGGCAACGGCGACCGAGTAGCAGGCAGCGGCGCGAACGCCCGGGACCTTATTCGCAGTCATCGCACTGCCAACACCCGCACCGTCGATGATGATGCCGACATCGGAACCGCCATCGGCCACCGCCCGAGCGACGGCGTGCGCAAAGTCGGGATAGTCGACCGCCGATTCGGAATCGGTGCCAAAGTCCTGCACCTTGTGGCCCAGGTCGTGTAGCAATACCTTCAACGCTTCCTTCATCTGGAAGCCACCGTGATCCGCGCCAACGGCCACGAGTTTCGACGCCTTCGATCCACGCCGTGAACTGCGACGAATGATCTCGATTTTTCGTTCGTTAACGATATCGGCGGCGAGCGGCGTCAAACGCGCGTCTTCGCCGATACGCAGAACAGCGCCCGGTTCCAGTCCGCGTACATCGTCCTCGGTGATCATGGTCTTCGCGGACTCGTCGCGGGTGAATGCAGGTTCGGCAGGTTTGTCAGGCACGGTGTTGACGAAGCGACTCGCAGTTGCTGGAGGCACCGGCGGGGCGGTGTCAGGCGCGGCCTTCGCCAGCACCTCGCGCACCAGAGCGCGAACTCGATCGCGGGTTGAGTCGTCAGACATGGTTTGGAACTTTGATCTTAGTTCTTTGTGCTTTGTTCGCTGGCGCTAGTAGCGTTCTCAAGCGGCCTCTTAAGCCGTACAAAGAACAAAGAACCAAGCACTAAGCACTATGTTCGAGATCGATCAGCCGTGCCGAAGCAGCAACAAATTCATTCTGGCGGAAAGTGAAATCGACGCGGCCCACATTGATGCCGCTCTTGCCGACCTGGAAGATCAGCGTCTCCGCGCCGCACGGTTGCTTCTGCTTCACCGGCTCCTTCATGAACGTATGCGTGTGACCGCCGGCGATAAAATCGATGCCATCAACTTGCGACGCGACCAGCGTATCGCCGCGTTGGCCGTTCTCGTAGTAACCAAGATGCGACATGCAAACAACGAGCGCGCAACGTTCCTTCTCGCGCAACGTCTTCACGACCTCGCGCGCCGAGACGACTGGATCGGTGTAAGTGACGCCTTTGAAGTTCGCGGGAGTGATCAGCGACACCGGACTGACGCCAAGACCAAACAGTCCGACGCGTATGCCGTCGAGCGTCTTCACGACGTACGGCTTCACGCGATCCTCGAGCACGGTGCCTTTGACGTCGTAATTCGCTGACACCACATCGAAGTTCGCAAACTTCAACGCCGACGCCAGTGCTTCGACGCCGTTGTCAAACTCGTGATTGCCGAGCGTGCCGACGTCGTACCCGATCGCCGACATCGCTTTGTACTCAACCTCGCCGCGATAGAAGTTGAAATACGGTGTGCCTTGCAGCACATCACCGGCATCGACGAGTAACGTGTTCGGGTTCTCTTTGCGAATTCGTTTGACGAACGTGGCGCGACGGGCGACGCCTCCCTTCCCTGCGTTCGGGTCGTTCGACGGCAACGGATCGATCTGCGAATGCGTGTCGTTGGTGTGCAGAATCGTGATGACTGTGTCGACCGGCGCGTATCCGGAGACAGGCTCGAACCCGCGCGGCATGCCGATCAGCGCTGCACCGAATGCGGCTGAACTTGTCAGAAACCGCCGGCGATTGATCATTTCGGATCCTCCGCTCGCTTTCGATCGGGGCCGACTTGCACGTAACGACCGTCGAGCCGTGGCTGAATGTTTCGGCCGGCAGCTGTTTCGGCTTTGACGTAATCCATGATCGACTGGCGCAGCGTAAGGTTCAGAGGCGTCTTGCTCGTCGCTTCGTGTAACAGTGCGTAGGCGCCGGAGTTGAGGTTCAACAGGTAATCGATCGTGACGATCGTATAAGTCTTGTTAGGATCGATTTCCTGTTCCTGACCGCTCTCGTCGAGCAGTTTGCCGCTCAGAAACTCAGCGCGGTTCTGGTCGTTCCACTTGAACTGTATTCGCGCCCCTGACTGTGCGTCGCGCGCAACGACTTGCAGCAGTTTCGCGAGTTGAGTGCCGTTCACTTCCAGTGCAACGAGTGCGTTTTCGAACGGCAGTAACTCGAAAATATCGCTCGCGCGCAACTCACCTGCGGCGATCTCGGTCTTGCGT
>DATJKO010000229.1:0-5039 GCA_035491355.1 Pyrinomonadaceae bacterium | reverse complement strand
GCACCAACTCCAATTCTTCACCCAACGACACCTGGTTCGCGCGATGCTGACTCAACGTCCGTCGCAACAACTCGCTCAGGTGTTCGACGATGCGGACAGCGCCCTGACGATCATCGTCACGCACCAACACCGCGATCGTATTCAACGTGTTGAAAAGAAAATGCGGGTTGACCTGCGCCTGCAACGCCGCAAACCGCGCATCGGCGAGTTGCTCCGACACACGCGCCAACTGCACCTCACGCTCTCGCACCTCGATGAAGTAACGAATCGCATGCTCGATGCCAACCACGCATAGGTATACCGCCACCCCGAACGGCAACGTGATGAAGATCCAGCTCAACCACTCGACACCAAACTGCCGCCAGAACTCACTCCCACCCGTCACCACGTCGCGCGCAAAAATCAACGCGAGAACCAGCCGCAGGATTTGTCCGCAACTGGCCCAGGCCACACAAAACAGCACGGAGAAGAGCAGATGAAGGAGCGCGCGGCGAACGAGATTTGGTCTCGTCAACGGCCACCTTCTCGAAACGGCAAATACGCCCGGTGTCAACAGCGCATACAGAAACCAGTCGCCGCCTTGGAACAGCACATCGCGAATAGTTGCCGGTTCCCAACCCAGAAGCCGCGCCTGAACGATGCGATTGATGGCGGCAAACACCGCCGGAAGAATCCAGGCGGCCGACACGATCATCCAGGGCCGGAAGCGTGGCGAGAATCGCACCGCGCCACAGTATCGTCCGCGTCTCACCACGCGCAACATCAATAAACGCACGCCGACCGTTTGCGTCCAAACATAGACCGCTCGCGTATTCTTTATTGTTGAGCGACAACCCGCGAGCGTAGGATGAGCGGCATGACAACCAGTTCCGCGCCAAAAATCGAATGCGAGCAGCACCACACCGGTTTGCTCATGAGCAACCTCGACGAGGCCGTCGACTTTTATACAAAGAAGTTGGGCTTCTGGCTGGCGTTCAAGTGGGGCGAGCCGCCGACGATGGCGGGAGTCAACCTGGGGCACCACGCGCAGATATTTCTCGAACACGGCGAGCCGTCACCGAAAGGCTGCTTCCTGTATTTCGTGATTAACGACGCCAACGCCTTTTACGATTTTCATCGAGACAACGGCGTCGAGATCGTTCAACCGATCGGCGATCGCGAATATGGTTTGCGCGACTACAGCGTTCGCGACCTGCATGGCTACGTGCTGACGTTCGGGCACCGGATCGACAGCGACTGCGAAGAAGGAGATCAAACATGAAACTCGCTCTTCTATTAATGGCGTCGTTCGCCCTTGGCGCCGTGTCTTTCGCCGGACTGTCTCAACCCGATCAGGCCGCCGACGCTGCCGCCATTCGCGCCCACATCGGAAGCATTTTTCAGGCGTTCATCGACGGCGACGAACAGAAGATCTACGACACCCACTCCGAAGACTGGCGCGGCATACTCGGAAGCTGGCCTACTCCGATCAAAGGCATCGATGAATACATGCGCGCCAACGGTATCGATTGGCCCAAGCCAGCCAACGCGCCGAAACCCGGGCCGTACTATCCTCCCGGCACCGACTACAAGATGAGCGACTTCGACGTCTACTTTTACACTCCCGAACTCGCAGTGGCTAACTTCATCGGCGAGTTCGTGCGCAAAGACGGCAACACGACGACGACTCTGCGCCGTTTCCGCCTCATGGACATCTACGCGAAACGAAAAGGCAACTGGATTCAGGTGGCGTCGCACACGGCTGTCGATCCCGCGTGGAACGAAGAGCAGACTACAAAACCGCGCAACATCACACCGGAGATCCGCGAACGAATCCTGACGAAACGCGAGGCGGTTTGGAAGGCGTGGTTCGCGAACGATCGACCAACGCTGGAAAAAATGATTCCCGAAGAAGCGATCGCGATCAATTCCGATTCGCCAGAGTGGGAAAACCGATCGGCTATTCTCGCGAGCGCCAAAGCTTTTGCCGATAGCGGTTCAAAACTCGTCAAGCTGGAGTTTCCGAAAACGGAAATCCAGGCGTACGGCAACACTGTCATTGTCTACACCACTTATGTTTTTGAAATAGACAACGCCGGCAAGCGAACGACGGTAAGCGGTCGCGGCACAGAGATCTTCGTACGCCGAGGCGATGAGCTCGTGAACGTCGGCTGGCACCTTGACGACGGGAATTAGATCATTTCTCCCGCAAAGGCGCTAGGCTTTGCACAAAGTCTTAAGCGGAGAAAATTTTCTCCCGCAAAGGCGCAAAGCGCTGCCGCGTTTTCAAAGGGGTTTTCTTTGCGCCTTTGCGCCTTTGCGGGAGAAAAATCCCTTCTCGCACAGAGCCTTGGCTCGATTCGAATACTTTTTGTGCAAGCCGAAGACGCAAAGCGCTGCCGCGTTTCTGAAGGATTTTCTTTGCGCCTTTGCGCCCTTGCGGGACAAGTCCAACAAAGAATCTCTTCGGGCAAAGCTCACTTGACGGTTACTTCGATCGGCGAGCCTAGCCGGTCGACAAATTCGTCGAGATATTTCTTCCACGCTTCAGCGGAGGTAATTCGTCCCGCGCGATCCCACGCGAACCCGGCCCAGTAGGAGAACGGAAACTCTTTTCTCGTTTTCAACACGACCAGGTTGTTTCGTGCATCCATCGCCGCCTTGTCGAATTGCGACGGATTCACGAGCACGGCGAGACCCTGCATACCGAGGTTCTTCTCCATCGGCTGCCAGCTCGCTAACCAACCACGCTCGGTACTGAATTCGTTCTTTTCGTCTTTCGCTTTCTTCAGTCCAATAGCAACCGTCAGCGGCTCACTCGCGGTATACGTCGGCTGAAAGTGATTTAGCTGGCTGCCCGCGTCCAACGACACCCGCAAGACCTGCGACACCTTCACACCATTCGCATCAAACGGCTCGTAAACAAGCTCGAACATCACGCGGATCGGTCCGTTGGTTAACACTCGTGAATCAACGAAGTTGGTTGGAACGAAGAGCTGGTTGTTGGCCCAGATGCCGCTGCCACCGCAACCTCGCGTTGGCCCGGCGGAATACGCGTCAACTCCCTCACCCGAATCAGCGTGATAGTTGTCGACCATGTACCAGTCGTTGATCACCATTCGCGACGTTCGCTTTGACCAGATGTCGATGGCGCTGCTGGTGAGCGGCTCGCCCTTCCACGTAATCAATGCCTTGCCGTACGTGCGATGAGCAATGCGATCGTTCTCCCATGCGAAGTCGTCGAAACGTTCGCGCACGAACCGGCCATACGCGCGAAAATCGTCTTTCTTGTATTCGCGTTTGGCACCGGCGGTGATCGTGAACAACTTCGTCTCCTCCGGCGCGAAGTCCGCTTGAAAGATCAGCGCATCAGCTTTGTGATACTCGTCATAGTCGTTATCGACGGATTGGCTGAGCACTTCCTTGCCGGAGCTATCGAGCACGTGCAGCTTGGAGAGGTCTCTCTCCGGCAACGACGCCAGGTCTTTGGCGCTGAGTTCGATCGTCTCGCTCGGCCGTGCGATTTTGAGCCGGTTTACAGCCGTCACGGATAACTGAGTCTGGGCCGTAGCGAGCACGCGGGTGGTCCCCAGGTGGAGATTTTGCAAGGCGCAAAGACCCACGAGTACAAAAACCAGTAACCTAAGTTTCATCAGCCGCTCCTTGTTGGGGCATCAACACTTCGTGGAGCCAACAGTATATTGAAGTTGCGCATCCTACTGGACAATTTTTGCGGCGGGATTGAGCGCACCAACGTCACTTAGCATTCCTTTGGTCCACACGGCCGCAAATAATGGAACTTTCTACCAGCTCATGGCGTCGAAATAGACGCAAGTGAAAAGGCTCTTCGGGTACGACCAGGGACAACCAGTGAACCGAATAGTTCTCGCGATACTAGTCAGCTTCGCCTGCTGTGGCTCCGCACTTAATACCGCCGCGCAAACGCGCAAGATCGATTCTGTGGAGGTGCTGAAAGCACTACTCGCGATGCCTCCACCCCTACCAGGAATGGACTCACCGCCAGGCGTCCTCCCAGTAACGAGGGACCCTGATTTTTATAACAGACTAAAACCTCCCCCCGACGACGCGCCGCTCGAAGCCCTGCTCGATTACTGGCAACGATGGGCGGACGTTTATCAAAGCTCCTACCGGCCCTCAGAAGCTGTGAGTAGGCGGCTGCTCGAGGCGTGTGTCGCCAACCCCGAACTTCTCACACATTTTCTCGAGGTCCTGCCCGACGCTGACTCAACGCCCGCTAAAGTAAAAAACATTTACGACAAGGCAATCACGGAACAGAAGTTTGACGACGCCTGGCGTGAAAAGGTGAGGAAGTGGCTGGTCTTTAACTCCACCTACTTCATCAACGAACTCGTCGCGATGGCCAGTAAGGCGAAGGACAACGACAAAGACGGCGAGGTCGTCCGCGAAGACGCAGTTTCCTCGCTCGCAACAGTGAGCTGGACGCACGCCGAACCTTTGTTGCGCAGCCTGCTGGCAACCGGCCACTCTCGTTCAATGACCCTGGCGCTCTCGCTCTTCTATGAACATGCGGTCGAAGAGAAGGACCTCGCCGGCGAGGAACGTTACCGCCGCGACCTCCAGGCTATTGCCACCAATCGCGCTCAGCCCGGTTACTCGCGCAGCCTGGCCGTAGACACTCTTTCAATAAACGAGTGGTCAGGTCGCGACGACTGGTATCTCGCGCTGTTCCAGGACGAAACCCTGCTCGAGGCATCTGACAGCGAGTTCTCGCAGACGCCGCTCATGACGCTGTTCAATGCCGACGAGAAAAAATGGGTCCCCATCATGAGCAAGCTGGTTGAAAGCAAGGACATGAATGTGAGGACCGCGGCCGCAACCTGCCTCCTGTACGTTGACGACCAGGAGCTTGCGAAGGAGGCGCTCGTGCCGTTGTTGCCCTGGCTTTCAAATGCCAACTGGGCCAAAGACACTTCCAATCAGCGCATGCGGCTGATTCAACTACTGGGCAGCATAAAGGTTCCGGAGAGCGTTACGGGCCTGATAGCACTACTCGATATGGACGCCAGCGAGTTGCCGTT
>DATJKO010000228.1:0-4555 GCA_035491355.1 Pyrinomonadaceae bacterium | reverse complement strand
AATCTCGGCGGGCCGTTGGCAACACATCGCGACATCCGTTACGCGAAGACCATCGTTTTGATCGGCGGCGATCCGAGTGAATTGCAGCCGCTGACCGGCAAACAGATCCGCCAGGCCGTGAGAAACGGCGGCGCGAAGTTGATCATCGCGAATCCGGTACGCATCCGCCTCGTCGAACAAGCCGCTGCGTTTCTGCACATCCGACCGGGCACTGAAGACGCGATCGCACTCGCACTCGCCAATCCGGCGAGCGATGCGTTAGCCGCGAAAAAAGCCGGCATCGAAACGAGTGAGCTCGACAAGATGCGCCAGATCATCGCCGACACGCAGGGCGACATGGTCGTGATGTTTGGCGGCGAACTGAGTCGCGAAGCGCAGTCGATCATGGGCCAGCTCGGGTCCGTACTCGGCGCAGACCTCCGGCGCGTTCTGCTTCACCCGCTGCCGCTCTTCAACAACAGCATCGGCGCGCACGACATGGGCATGATGAACGGCGCCATGACGCCTTCCGACATGCTGACCGCATCCGGCGAAGCGATCCGCGCGATGTATGTGGCGGGTAGTTTCCTGCCGCAACACCTGGAAGGTCATGAAGACGCGCTCGGCAAACTCGATTTCCTTGTGGTCCAGGAGATCTTCGAAAGCGAAACAACCGCGCACGCAGATGTCGTTCTGCCCGCCTCGTCCTACGCCGAACAGGACGGCACGTTCACGAATAATGACGGCTTGGTCCAGCGAGTACGACAGTCGATTCCGCCGGTGCATCAATCGAAACCTGACTGGATGATCGTCGCTCAACTTGCGAAAGAACTCGGGCTGGACTTTGGTTATGAGCTTTCGCCCAGCGCGGTGTTCCGGACCATCGGCGAGAACGTGGCCGCGTATTCCGGAATGCGCTATCCGCTGTTGAAAGACGAGACGAATCCGATCCAGGTCAAGCACAACGTGGCCCAAACCGACGTCACGGAAGCCATCGCCGCGGTTCGTAACAGTGTTGAAGCGCTCGACGATTCGGGCGAGAAGATTTACGGGACTCCGAAGGTCGGACACGAATTGTTCAGGATCGGAAATCTCACGGACAAGGTGCCGCAGTTTCATCTGCTGGCGTCCGGCAACCCGCGGCCCGAGACGACGGCGATCTCTCCGCTTTACCAGATCGCCCGGAAGTGAATTTCGGATTTCGGATTTCGGATTGCGAGATTCGCATTTCGAATTTCGAATTTCGCAATCGTCAAAGATGGATTTACAGACACTGATCGACATTGGTCTCAAGTTAGTTGCTATCACCGTGGCGTTCACGGTCGTGCTCCTGATCGTGGCGTACACCGTATTGGCTGAACGTCGCGTACTCGGACTCATCCAGGGACGACTCGGTCCGAATCGGGTTGGCCCAGGCGGAATGCTGCAACCGTTTGCTGACCTGCTGAAGTTCATCCTTAAAGAAGACATCGTTCCCGACAAATCAACGCGCTTCGTCTACTTCCTGGCGCCGGTGATCGCCACGATGGCGGCGTTGATGACGATGATCGTCTACCCGTTTGGACCAGATACGCACATTCCCTTCATCGACATTTCGCTGCCGCTGACGATCGCGCGGTTCGACGTCGGGCTGCTTTATGTTTTGGGAATAACGTCGATCGGTGTCTACGGAATCGCACTGGCGGGCTGGTCATCGAACAACAAGTACAGCTTGATGGGCGGGTTACGGGCGTCGTCGCAGATGATCTCGTACGAGCTGGCGCTCGGACTCAGCCTGATCGGCGTGATCCTGTTGGCCGGTACTTTGGACCTCGCGCAGATCGTCGAGAACCAGTCCGGCTGGCATGGCGCGCGCTGGTTCATCTTCTTTCATCCGCTTGGCTTCATCGTTTACCTGATCGCGGCAATTGCGGAGACCAACCGGGTTCCGTTCGATCTTCCGGAAGCCGAGACAGAACTAGTCGCGGGTTTTCACACCGAATACAGCGCGATGAAGTTTGCGCTGTTCTTCCTCGCTGAGTACATCAACATGTTTACCGTGTCGATGCTGGCGACTACGTTGTTTCTTGGTGGCTGGAACGTGCCGTTTGCCGAGGATATTTTCGGCAAGGGCACCTTCCTGTTCGGTCTCGTGAGCGCGATAGGGTTCATCGTTAAGGTCATATTCTTTCTGTTTCTTTACATCTGGCTGCGCGGCACGTTGCCGCGCTTCCGGTTCGATCAATTGATGGACTTTGGTTGGAAGGTCCTGTTGCCGTTTGCGCTGCTGAGCATCTTCATCACCGCAACGCTGATTTTCCTGTTTCCCGGTTTGTGATGCTGGCTCTGCTTTTCATTCTGTTTGCCGGAATGGCAATTGGTTGCGCGCTCGGGGTGGTGGCACAGCGCAATCCACTTTACAGCGCAATCTCACTGATCGGCGTCTTCGTTTCGTTGGCGTGTCTGTACGTAATGCTGGCGGCGCCGTTCATCGCCGCAGTGCAGGTGATCGTTTACGCCGGCGCGATCATGGTGCTCGTGGTCTTTGTGATCATGTTGCTGAACGTCGAGGAGGAGGAGCATCGGCGTGCGCGTCTCAAGTTCCTACTCCCGGTGGCGATTGGATTGTCAGCGATATTCATCGCCGAAGTCGCATTCATTCTGATGACAGTGGCGCCCACGCGCGTCACACCTGCAACGGCCGGGACGTCAGTTGGGGTAACGCACTCGATCGGTTCACAACTCTTTACACAGTACCTGCTGCCGTTCGAAATAACTTCGATTCTGATACTGATGGCGATCGTCGGGGCGATGACGCTTGCTCGACGCGGCGGATTGCTGTCATCCGCAGCGCGGGTTGTGCCCGGTGCGGCACAACTGCCGCTATCGCTGGTCGACCCGGCGGTTGGTCACGAAGACACGCGGGCAATCACAGCAGAATCGACTGCAGAGGCAGCGCATTTGCTGGGTGTCGACCAACCATCAAAGCGAGACTGAACGTTATGGAACCACAACTCTCATGGTATCTCGCGCTGTCCGCCGTGCTGTTCACGATCGGCGTGACGGGTGTGATCATCAAGCGCAACATCATCGCGATGTTCATGTGCATCGAGCTGATGCTGAATGCGGTAAACCTGACGTTTGTCGCGTTCTCGAGTTTCTTTCAGGACGTCACGGGACAACTGTTCGTCTTTATCGTCATGACTGTCGCGGCGGCGGAAGCGGCAGTCGGACTTGGCATCATCATCTCTATCTTTCGCAATCGCGAAACGCTGGATGTTGATGAAGCGAGTATTTTGAAACTGTAGTTTGGAACTTTGTACTTAGTGCTTTGTTCTTTGTTCGCCTGCTCAACAGTTCCGTTGAGTCAAAGTAGCACTTCGGCAACCTGACAAAGCACAAAGTACCAAGCTCAAAGCTCTAAAGAAATGGAAACGAACCTCCTCAGCGTGATCATCTTCGCACCCCTGGTGGGTGCGGCGATTAATTGGTTTGTCGGGCGGCGTCTGCGCGATGAACGTTTTATCAGTGTCGTCGCCTGCGGTTCGATTGCGATCTCGACTGTCGTCGCTTTCTATCTCGCCTTCAATTCACACGGCGCGTTGCGCGGCGAAGAACCGTTACTCGATCACATCTGGACGTGGTTACAGGTCGGCAGTCTTCGCGCTGACTTTGCGCTCGCGATGGACCGTCTGAGCGGTACCTACGCGCTCTTCGTCACCTTCGTCGGACTGCTGATTCACATCTTCGCCACCGGTTACATGCACGGTGAGGATGGTTTCTATCGCTTCTTCGCGTACCTGAACCTGTTCATGTTCGCGATGTTGACGCTCGTACTCGCCGACAATTTCGTCCTGATGTTTGTCGGGTGGGAAGGTGTCGGGCTCTGTTCGTACCTGCTCATTGGTTACTACACAACGAAGAAAGAAGCCGGCGACGCCGCGAAGAAAGCGTTCATTACGAACCGTATCGGCGACTGGGGTTTCATCCTCGGCGTGATGCTGACGTTCTTCGTTACCGGGTCTGTCAGTTTCTTTGCGAATCCTGCAGCCGGTGAAGCAGCAACAACGGCGCTGTCGTTCTTCAAGGACCACGCCGCGGATCCTTTCACGCTCGGCGCGATTACGGCGGGCGGCGCAACGACTATCGCGCTGCTGTTGTTCATCGGCGCCGCGGGTAAGAGCGCTCAGATTCCGCTGTACGTTTGGCTGCCCGATGCGATGGCCGGACCGACTCCGGTGTCGGCGTTGATTCACGCAGCAACAATGGTGACCGCCGGCATCTACTTGATCGTCCGCTGTTCAGAGATCTTTATTCACGCCCCGACCGCGATGTTCATCGTCGCCATCGTCGGCGCGGCGACGGCGCTGTTTGCGGCTACGATCGGTATTGCGCAGAACGACATCAAAAAAGTTCTTGCTTACTCAACCGTCTCGCAACTCGGGTACATGTTTCTCGCCTGCGGAGTCGGTGCGTTCGTTGCGGCCATCTTCCACGTCATCACGCACGCGTTCTTTAAAGCGCTGCTGTTCCTCGGCTCGGGTTCGGTAATTCACGGCATGCATCACGAGCAGGACATGCGTCGCATGGGCGGGCT
>DATJKO010000227.1:0-1642 GCA_035491355.1 Pyrinomonadaceae bacterium | reverse complement strand
TTTGTACCTTGAACAAAAGTCCTGAGACTTGACCTTCTGCTCCGCCGCTCAAGAGGCAGGATGGCCTCGCGGGTGGTGCTGATCTCACTCTGACCGCTGCGAATTTGCCTTTTCAACCTTCATCATTCATCCTTCATCCCTCGATATGTCTCAACCCCTGTTCTCCGCTTTATTTGACGAAACCGAGCGGCGACCGCTGACTGTTTCGCAGCTTACGAACTCCGTTAGAACAACTCTCGAGTCGCGGTTTGCTTCGGTCTGGGTTGAAGGCGAGATATCAAACTTCAAGGCACATTCGTCGGGCCATTGGTACTTCACGCTGAAGGATGAAGGCGCGCAGATCCGCGCAAAGTGTTTTCGCTCATCAAATCAAAGAATCCGTTTTCGACCACATGATGGTCTTCATGTTCGCGCGCGCGGCAAGTTGAGCGTGTTCGCGCAGCGCGGCGATTACGAACTGGTTGTTGAATCGCTGGATCCGGTTGGCGCCGGAGCGTTGCAGATTGCTTTCGAGCAACTGCGCGATCGACTGCAGGCGGAAGGTTTATTTGCAAACGAACTCAAGCGTCCGTTGCCAGTGTTTCCACGTCGCGTCGGCATTGTCACTTCACCGACAGGCGCCGCCATCCGCGACATTCTGAACGTTCTTTCCCGACGCACACGGACCGTTCACGTTCTTTTCTCGCCAACTAAAGTGCAGGGCGATGCTGCTGGTTCGGAAATCGCACGCGCGATCTGGTTGATTAATCAGTATCACGAACGCGCGCGACGTGAAGGACGCATGGACGATCTCGTCGATGTGCTTATCGTTGGCCGCGGCGGCGGCTCGACAGAAGATCTGTGGGCGTTCAACCAGGAAGAAGTCGCGCGTGCGATTCGCAAGTCGGCGATTCCTGTGATTTCTGCTGTTGGTCATGAAAGCGATTTCACGATCGCCGATTTTGTTTCTGATCACCGGGCCCCGACTCCGTCGGCCGCTGCCGAAATAGTCGCCGCTCGTGAAGATCAGATTTGTTCGGCGCTGGACCATCTTGGCCGGCAGTTGGTGCGTCTTACGCGTTACCGGATTGTTGACTCGCGCGCACGAGTGCAGGAACAGGCGATGTCGAGGGCCTTCGATGAAGTCAGAGGGCGGTTACGAAATGCTCGCTTGAACGCCAACGCTGCGTCACATGAACTGACGTTGTTGATGAATGAACGTGTGCGACGCGCCAGCCAGCGTTCGAACGAACTCGTCAAACAACTCTCGCCCGCACGGTTGCAAGTTCGTGTAGCTGCATCTCGATCGCGTTTTGATTTAGCCTCCACGGCGGTAACCGATGCGCTCGCTGCGCACCTGCAGCAGGCTCGAGAGCGTTTGGGGCTTGCGGCTGCTTCGCTGGATGCTCTTTCGCCACTATCAGTCTTGCAGCGCGGTTACGCAATCGCGGAAGACTCGTCAGGAAAAGTCTTGCGCGATAGCGCCGCAGTACAAGTTGGCGACGAAGTGGCTGTGCGTTTGGCGAAGGGGAGATTGAAGGCGCGAGTGTCGGAGAAAATGTCGGGCAAATGAAGTCAGTACCACCTAGCGATAGCCGGTGGCTTACTATTCAGTACCATTCGCGGTAGCGGATGGCCTTGAGTCAAGCACCATTCTTACGTG
>DATJKO010000226.1:0-4669 GCA_035491355.1 Pyrinomonadaceae bacterium | reverse complement strand
GCTTTGTACTTGGTAGTTTGTGCTTTGTTCGGGTATACCAAGGTCTCATCAAGTAGTAAGTACTGAGTACCAAGAACCAAGCTCAATGGTATGTTACTATCGCGGGCGGCCAAATCATGATTAGACCGTTTCGTGGGGTTCATCCACAGATCCACTCAACAGCTTACGTGGACCCGAGCGCTCAAGTTATCGGCGACGTGCACCTCGGCGAAGAGGCGTCGATCTGGTGCAACTGTACGGTGCGCGGTGACATTCACCACATCCGTATCGGCGATCGCGCAAACATCCAGGACAACTCGGTCATTCACGTTCGCGACGGCACGCACGCGACGATCGTCGAGCAGGAGGTAACGGTTGGACACGGCGTGACGTTGCACGGTTGTTACGTCGAACGCGGATCGCTGGTGGGCATCGGATCGATTGTGCTCGACGATGTGCGCATCGGTGAACTGTCGCTGGTCGCCGCGGGCTCGCTCGTGAGCCCAGGCACGATCATTCCGCCACGTTCGCTGGTGATGGGTTTTCCCGCGAAGGTCAAACGCCCACTCACGGCAGAGGAAGTTGCCTCACTCGCAAACTTTTGGCAGAACTACGTTCGTTACACCCATGAGTATCGCAACGAGGGACTCTGAATGAAAATAATCTGTGTGATAGGTGTTTTGATCTGCATTTATGGTAGCGCCGCTGCGCAGACTCTGGAGCGCGGCGACAACGAGTTTGGGTTTTGGGGAGGCTTCTCGCCAAAGGCCACTACGATCTTCCAGGGCCTGTCTGACGAAGAAGCCGAAGACCGAAAACTATTT
Source organism: Pyrinomonadaceae bacterium (assembly GCA_035491355.1). Taxonomy (GTDB): domain Bacteria; phylum Acidobacteriota; class Blastocatellia; order Pyrinomonadales; family Pyrinomonadaceae; genus PSRF01. The sequence goes on along the minus strand of DATJKO010000226.1, from coordinate 3,866 downwards.
CTCGCCGCGTTTCGTTATGGTCGCACGTTAACGGCGAACGACACGCTCGCGTTGCAATGGACGGTCGACGCAGTTCCGGTTGCAGTCGCTACCGGAACGATCGTGTCACGCAACTTCATTGGCGGAACCCCGCCGTTTCAACGAGAAACAGCTTACGGCGCCGGCATTACGCCAATCGGCCTTCAGCTCGACTTCGCGAACGGATCGAAGATCCACCCGTTTGCTCATGTGAACGGCGGCTTTCTTTATTTCAACAAGTCGATGCCAATTGAAGACTCCGGCCAGTTTCAGTTTGTGGGCGAGGCTGGCGGCGGCGTGCGCATCTTTACTTCCGACAAACGCGCGGTCAGTATCGGCGTCAGGTTTCATCACATCTCCAATGGCGATCGACACGGCGCGAACCGTGGCCTGAATAACTTCGTGTTCTATGCGGGGTTTTCGATTTTCAAATAATGCCTTCCGCGAAGACTCAACCCGCGCGCGGTATGCGCGACTTCCTGCCTGACGACGTTCGCAAACGCGAATACGTCATTGGTGTGATCAAGGAGGTCTACGAGCGCTACGGGTTCGAGCCGTTGGAGACACCGGCGGCGGAGAATATCGAAACGTTGATGGGCAAGTATGGTGAGGAAGGGAACCAACTCATCTACAAGATACTCAAACGCGGCGTTCACGAGGGGACTGGTGAAGCGGATCTCGCGCTGCGTTATGACCTGACAGTGCCGCTGGCGCGAGTGGTAGCGGAATATCGCGACAAGTTGCCGAAGTTTTTTAAGCGATACCAGATCCAGCCAGTGTGGCGGGCGGATCGTCCGGCGCGCGGGAGGTACCGCGAGTTTTACCAGTGTGACGTGGACGTGCTCGGGTCGCGTTCGATGATCGTCGAGGCTGAGATCATTTCAGCGACGAGTGAGGCGTTGAACAAGCTGGGATTCACTGATTTCGTTGTGCGGCTGAATCATCGCAAGGTGTTGACGGGAATTCTCGATGCGGCTGGTATTGCGGAAGAGAAACACGGTACCGCGCTGATCGCGCTGGACAAGTTAGACAAGATCGGCAGCGAAGGTGTGTTGCGCGAGTTCGAAGCGCGTGAGGTGCTTGGTGTCGACAAAGGGAGAGAGTTGCTCGCGTTGTTTGAATCGAGTGGCAGCAACGAGGAGACGCTTGCTCGGCTGGAAACATTCATCGGTTCACATGCGGTTGGCCTCGAAGGTGTCGCGGAGCTGCGCGAGATAGTTGATTATTTGCCTCCAACCGCGGCGCGGATCGATCCATCGTTAGCGCGTGGGCTTTCGTACTACACCGGCGCGATCATGGAGATTAACGTTACTGATCTGCCGGGCAGTTTGGCTGGCGGCGGCCGTTACGACAATCTCGTCGGTATGTTTCTCGGGCAGGATATTCCGGCGTGCGGATTTTCGCTTGGGCTCGAACGAATCATCGTCGTGATGAGTGAGCGAAACATGTTTCCTGTAAACTTGTTGCGCTCGCCGGCGGAAGTGATGATTGCAGTCTGGCCGGACGGTGCCGGGGATGCGCTAAGCCTCGCGTCAGAACTCAGAGCGACTGGAATTCGCGTGGATGTTTACCCCGACGACAGTGCAAAAGTGGGAAACCAATTTGGATATGCAGCCAAACGCGGCATTCCTTTCGTAGCGTTCATCGGCGAAGACGAACGCGCAAAGGGACTCGTCGCAGTGAAGAACCTGAACACCGGAAAACAGGAGACAATCGATAGAAACGAAGTGGCTGCTTTCGTGAAGCAAGAGGTGCGTGATGTCTAGTGAAGCAATTGTCCAAAACTATTTCGATGACGCAGTCAAAGCGCTGAAGGCTTACAAGAAACTCGCCGACAAGGCCATCGCGCAAATGAAAGACGACGAGTTTTTCGTCACTCTCGATGAGGAAGCAAACAGCGTCGCCGTGATCATGAAGCACATGGCTGGGAACATGTTCTCGCGCTGGACCAACTTCCTGACGACCGATGGCGAGAAGCCCGATCGCAATCGCGATATGGAGTTTGTAATCGAACCAAGCACGACGAAAACCGACGTGCTCGATTACTGGGAACGTGGCTGGGCCCGCGTGTTTGAAGCGCTCGAGCCGCTAACGCTGGAAGACTTCGAGAAGACGGTGATGATTCGCGGCGAAGAGCACACGATCGTGATGGCGATCAACCGCCAGTTAATGCACTACTCGTATCACATAGGTCAGATCGTCTTTCTCGCAAAGCACTTCAGATCGAACGAGTGGAGTTCGTTGAGTATCCCGCGCAATAAGTCCGCGGAGTTCAACTCGAGCATGCAAGCGCCGAGGAAATAAGATGCAGGCCGCTATTCACCACGTCAACGTTACCGTGCCGCGTTCGTTAGAAGATGCGACGAAGCACTTCTACGGGGTCGTTATGAGAATGACTGAACTTCCCAAACCGCCTTCGACCCGCGGACGCGGCGGCGCCTGGTATCAACTGGGAGCAGTGCAGCTTCACCTCTCAATCGAAGACGGGCTCGGCGAGAACAACAGCAAACGGCACATTTGTTACGCGGTCAATAATCTTAGCGACGCGGAGGAGCGGTTCCGCCAGGCGGGCGTTGAGATCCTTCCCGACGATCGTCCGATTGAAGGTGTGCAGCGCTTCTACGTGCGCGATCCCGGGGGGAATCGCTTGGAGATCGTGCAGGCACTTTGAGCCACAAAAAGGCACAAAGAGCACAAAGCGCAAAGTACAAAGCGCAAAGTACAAAGTACAAAGTACAAAGCACAAACCACACTAAAGGGACAAAGGGCGTTAGGGGACGAAGGGGACAAAGCACAAAAGGCACAACGTTTTGCTTTGTGATTTTTGTGCCTTTTTGTGGCTCAAGTTTTGAATGGAATCATAAAATGCTGGATCACTTAGGTAACCTCGAGCGCACTCACTCATGCGGTGCACTGCGCGCGGAAGACATTGGCCAACGGGTAACGCTCATGGGTTGGGTCGCGAAGCGTCGCGACTTCGGCGAACTCACATTTGTCGATCTGCGCGACCGCGCAGGTATTACTCAAGTCGTCTTCAATTCTGAGGACGCGGCGGAAGCGCACGCCAAAGCGAAGGAGTTGCGCGGCGAGTATGTGATCGCCGTGATCGGCGAGGTCGTCGCCCGCGACGCAAACACGCGCAATCCGAAGATCGCCACCGGCGACGTCGAGGTCCACGCGAAAGAGTTGTCCATTCTTAATGACGCGCGCACGCCGCCGTTTCAACTCGACGCGTCGGGAGATGCGCTCGCCAGCGAAGATCTGCGTTTGAAGTATCGCTACCTCGATTTGCGGCGACCGCAGTTACAGGCAAACCTGCGTTTGCGTCATCGTGTGGTGAACGAGATCCGCCGCTACATGACCGAGGAGGGTTTCACTGAAATCGAAACGCCGATTCTGATCAAGTCGACTCCGGAAGGCGCACGCGACTACATCGTTCCCTCGCGCATTCAACCGGGAAAGTTCTTCGCTCTGCCGCAGTCGCCGCAACTCTTCAAACAGTTGTGCATGATTGGCGGTTTGGACAAGTACTTCCAGATCGCGCACTGCTTCCGTGACGAAGATTTGCGCGCCGACCGGCAGCCTGAGTTTACGCAGCTCGACGTCGAGATGAGCTTTGCGCGACTCGAAGATATTTATCATTTGATCGAAGGTCTGTTTGCGAGCGTATTCAAACTCATCAACGTGGAACTGCCGGCGCCGTTTCCGCGGTTCACGTTCGCGGAAGTAATGAATCGTTGGGGATCGGATAAGCCCGACCTGCGAATCAAAGGCCTGGAGTTGCAGGACGTCGATCTACCGTCGTTGTTGGAAGGCGAGCAAGCTAAGGGAATCGTGGTACCGGGCGG
>DATJKO010000225.1:0-3758 GCA_035491355.1 Pyrinomonadaceae bacterium | reverse complement strand
GGAACGCTATCGCCAGATGAAGTTCATCGATGCGGGGTTGACGGCGCATGCTGCCACCACTGAAACGGTCACTAGCGCCGACAATCGCACTTACACCGTTCGCACCACGATCACCGACACCACTACTTCGCTCAAAACGATCAAGGTTGAAGTCACGCCGCTGTTGAGCACCGAGGAGTGGGCACAGGGTACCGTCGAACTCAGTGTGCAACGATCCACCTTCGCCTTAGGTACTTACGCGGGGTCGTAAAGAGAGATGCGGATACAAATGAAGAATCAAAACTCTCAAGGTGGTTTCTCGCTAATCGAATTGCTAATCGCGATGACAGTGACGATCGTCATCGCCGGCATAGCCAGCTCGCTGGTGGCCCAGTCGTTCCGCCTGAGGTCTCGTGAGGATGCTCGCTCCGACGCGATCGCCGACGCGCAGCGCGCGCTCAACATCGTCTCGCGCGAAATCGCCAACTCCGGTTTCGGTCTGATCGATAACGGCCTGGTCCCCGACGACACCGGTCAGGCTTCGATTAGATTTCGCTCCGACCTCAATGCTTACGTTCGTGATGCATCAGGCAATCCCGTCGCGACGGCAGGATTCGTGGTAGATCCCGATGAGGACATTAAGTACTCGATGTACCACGACAACGACGCAAACCGTCACTATCTCGTTCGCTTCGATGTGAATGTTGGCGGACGCCAGGGTACGACCGTGCTGGCAAACCGCCTCGATACTTTTTCGCTCGAGTATTTTGACGCCAACGGTAACGCGCTGGACGTGGTGGCCGATCCTGACAATGCAATCCTCGCGTGGAAGATCAAGATAACCGTGGGCGTCGCGTTGCCGGAACAGGGCGCGCCAGGTTCCCCGGGTTACCAGCCAGCCTCAACCATCAATCTGATTTCAGAAGTCGTGTTGAGAAACACCAGCCAGATCACTTATTGAGCCGCAGTGAGGTCCATCGCAAATGACGCGTCAGCCAAAAACACTTTCAGATCGTCACGGTGAAAAGGGCGCCGCCCTGGTTATCGCCATCCTGATTGCAACGCTGCTGCTGGCAGTTGCCGGAACAGTGATCCTGACCAGCGGTATGTCCGCCACCACGTCCATCGAAGGCACTGCCGAGTTGCAGGCGTACTACGCGGCCGAAAGCGGATTGGAAGCAGCTTTGAACGTGCTGCGCGGACATGTGGCGCCATTCGGAATTGCGAGCACCACGAAGATGAACTTTCGCAATGCCGTCGACCCCGCGAAGTCGAACAGGTCGAGCGATCATGGTACAACCGCGCGCCTGTCAGCCTGGCTCGACTACGATCAGGACGATTGGCGGGTGACGCCAACGGGAGTGCTCTACTCGTTCAGCGTTTCCGTGGTGGATCCAGACGATCCGAACGGAACCATTCGCAATGCAGACGCGACGTACAAACCGAAACGAATCCAGGTACAGTCAACCGGCTACGGCCCCAACGGCTCGGTCAAGCGCATGGAGATGATCGTTCAGAAGACGAGCTTTGAGTTTTCGCCGGCTGCGATGCTCACCATGCGTGGCGCCGACAACGGCGCGACCATGGAGTTTGACATCGGCTCGAGCGCGGCGAAGTTCTACTCAGGGCACGATAATTCCGGCACCGGAGACCTCCCAACTTTCGGTGTCACTAACGCGACCGATATAGCGGTCGCAGACACGGCAATCACCAAAGGCGCGACGGTCGCTGACGTGAAGAGAGCTGTAATCGGCAGCGCTGATTTACCTTCATGGCTTCTGGACGCTGATAAGGCTCGGACGTTCCTGAGCGACATGCAGGTGTATGCCCGCAGTTTGGGGCGCTACTACACTACTTTCAGCGGGATGGCTGGAACGACCGCTGAGCCCAAGGTCACGTTTGTAAACGGCAATGCGACCCTGGATGGCGGTGCGGGACTTTTGATCGTTACCGGCAACCTCGTCATGAACGGCAATCCATCGTTCAATGGAGTGATTCTTGTGCTGGGAGAAGGCACGGTCAATCGCGACGGTGGCGGCAACGGTAACATCCTGGGATCGATCTACATCGCGAAGTTTGCTCGTTCCTGGCCCTCGTCCGAAAACGGACAGCCACATCCGTTTCTCACGCCCGTCTTTCACACGGACGGCGGCGGTACTGCCGAATTGAGATACGACTCAAATTGGGTGAACGTGGCCAAGGAAACGCTCGGCGATATCGTGCGCGACGTCCGCGAGTACTAATTCAAACGTCAATACACTCGCCTCTCTTTCATCCGTGTTATCCTCTCGCGGATGACCAACCTCAGTGTCAGTCATAAAAGACTTCTCAGTGCGGTGAGGGATTACGCTCTCTGACGCGAGATCGCGAAATCACCACGGATGAGTCCCCCGGTTCGGTCGCCGGTGAAATTGTCGAACAGGTAGGGACCGCGCCGCTGGAACCTCCGGCCTCTGCGAAACCAGCGCCGCCCAGCACCGGCCGCTCCGCATTTTTGGTCGGCGCCGGAATTCTCATCAGCCGCGTCGTCGGTCTGATCCGCCAACGCATCTTCGCGCACTACTTTGGCCGCTCGGCAGAAGGCGACGCCTTCAGCGCGGCGTTTCGAATTCCCAACTTCCTTCAGAACGTTTTTGGCGAAGGCGCGCTCTCGGCTTCGTTTATTCCGGTCTATGCAAAGCTGCTGGCGCAGGAAGACGAAAAAGAAGCAGCGCGAGTGGCGAATGCTATCTTCGGGATCCTCGCGCTCGTCACGGCGGTTGTTGTGCTGATCGGCGTCGTCACCACGCCTTACATCGTATCGATCATCGCCGCCGGCTTTGAGGAAGAACGACGTCAGTTGGCGATCTCGCTCGTGCGCATTCTGTTTCCCGGCGCGGGGATTCTGGTTCTGTCAGCGTGGTGTCTGGGAATTCTGAACAGCCATCATCGTTTCTTTATCTCTTACACCGCGCCGGTCGCCTGGAACGCTGCGATCATCGCCGCGCTTCTCTACTTCGGTAATCGCGTCGATCTCGCATCGCTGGCGGCGATGACTGCGTGGGGATCCGTGGTCGGGAGCGTGCTTCAGTTTGGCGTGCAACTGCCGACCGTGCTTCACCTGCTTCGTCGCTTTCGTCCCGAACTGACACTGGCCAGCGCGCACGTCAGGCAAGTGCTGCACAGCTTCTTCCCGGTGTTCATGAGCCGCGGCGTGGTCCAGATCAGTGCTTTCGTCGATGCCGGTCTGGCGAGCTTTCTGGGCCAGGGTGCGGTGGCAGCTCTCAACTACGCGCAGAGTCTTTACACACTTCCGGTGAGTTTGTTTGGCATGTCGGTGTCTGCCGCCGAGTTGCCCACGATGTCAAAGACGTTGGGGACGGCGAGCGTCGTGGCCGAAACACTGCGGCACCGCCTCGACGAAGGACTGAAGAGAATCAGTTTCTTCATCGTCCCGTCAGCGGTCGCGTTTCTGGCGCTCGGCGACGTGATCACCGCGGTTCTGTATCAGACCGGGAAGTTCTCGCGCGCTGATTCGATCTATGTCTGGACCATCCTCGCCGGCGCCGCTGTCGGCCTGCTCGCCTCGACGATGGGCCGGCTTTACTCCTCGACTTATTACGCCTTGCGGGATACGCGGACGCCTCTGCGCTACGCCGTAATGCGCGTGGTTCTGGGCGGCGCGCTGGGTTACTTCTGTTCCCTGCACCTGCCCCGGCTCCTCGGCATCAATCCGCAACTCGGCGTGGCGGGAATCACAGTGGCGTCCGGGATTGCCGGGTGGGTTGAGTTCCTGCTCT
>DATJKO010000224.1:0-3477 GCA_035491355.1 Pyrinomonadaceae bacterium | reverse complement strand
CTACGTTGGCGCGTGGGGCGGGATCGAGTTGCTGCGCCGGCGCGGTGTTGAAGTTGACGTCGTTTCAGGTTCCGTTACCGACTCGAGCATGGGTGGCGATTACATCACCTCGCAGTTCAATGTGCCTGCGGCGAACGCGCGACGCGAGGGTGAGCGACTGTTTGAGTTGGTGATGGCGAAGATCCAGGCGGCCGTCGCGGTCTAAGAAATGAACAAGATTCGTGTTGCGATATTTGGTGGTTCTGGTTACGGCGGCTCGGAGTTGCTGCGGATACTGCTGTTTCATCCGCACATCGAGATCGTTTTCGTCACGGCGAACGAGCACGCGAGGAAGCCGGTTGGCGAAGTGCATCGGAATCTCCACGGATTGACGGAGCTTAGTTTTGTGACGGCGCCGGAAAGCATCGATAACCTCGATTGCGTTTTCCTCGCGCTCCCGCACGGGCAGGCGATGGACATCGTTCCCCGCCTGCCCGGTGAAATCAAAGCGATCGATCTCTCAGGAGATTTCCGTCTGCGCGATCAGGCTCTATTTGAGAAGCACTACAAGCAATCGCACACCGCTATGGAAGCGCAGGCCGGTTTTGTTTACGGCTTGACCGAAACCAATCGCGAGGCGATCAAAAGCGCACGACTGATTGCAAATCCGGGATGCTTTGCGACGGCCACGCTACTGGGTCTCGCACCGCTCGTCGCAAATGGCGTGCTCGCCGGTCGGGTGATTGTCGATGCGAAGACTGGCTCCTCAGGCTCCGGCGCAAAAGCGGCCGCGAACACGCATCATCCTCAGCGGATGAATTCGTTCTACGCTTACAAGCCGTTCACGCATCAACATGTACCGGAGATCGAACAGGAACTCGCACACGTCGGTGATTGGACCAACGAACTCGTGTTCATGACCCATTCGCTGCCGGTTTCGCGCGGTATCTTCGCCTCTATTTACGCGGAGACCAGGACCGATTTGCAGGAATCGGACGTGCGCAGGATGTTCGCCGATTACTATCGTGATTCCTTCTTCGTCCGACTGGTGAACGGCTCGCCGGACATCAATTGGGTAAAGACGACCAACTTCTGTGATATCGGATTCGCGGCGCGCGGAAAGCAGTTGGTCGTATTTTCCGCGATCGACAATCTCGTGAAAGGTGCTGCCGGACAGGCAGTGCAAAACATGAACCTGATGTTCGGTCTCGATGAAAAGACCGGCTTGATGCTGGTCGGGACAAATCCGTGAACTCTGTTTTCGCAACCGAAGATCAATTCCAGCTCGCCACGTACAAGAAAATGCCAATCGCCGCGGAACGTGGCGAGGGCGTCTGGATCTACACCACTGAAGGCGACAAGTACCTCGACCTTTACGGCGGACACGCAGTTGCCGGCACGGGTCACTGTCATCCGCATGTGGTCCAGGCAATTCGCGAGCAGGCGGACAAGTTGTTGTTCTACTCGAACCTGGTCTACTCAGACGCACGCGCACGCGCAGCCGAGCGGCTCGTGTCTGTCGCTCCGGCCGCACTGACCAAGGCTTTCTTCTGCAACTCGGGCACGGAGGCAAACGAGAACGCGATGCGAATGGCCCGCATGGCGACCGGCCGGCAGAACATCGTCACCTTCAGTGGTGGTTTTCACGGGCGGACCGCTGACTCGATCAGCGCCACGTTTCTCGGCAAGTATCGCGAACTCGGGAGACCGAACGTCCCCGGGCATCTTGAAGCAACGTTCGGCGACATCGAATCGGTGCGCGAGGTCATCGACGAAAACGTGGCCGCGATCATGCTGGAACCGATTCAGTCGATGGCGGGCGTGCGCATGGCCGCGCCCGATTTCTATCGACAGCTGCGCGGGTTGTGTGACGAACATGGCGTGGTGCTCATCTACGACGAAGTACAGACGGGTGTGGGTCGCACGGGCGAGTGGTTCTTCGCGGGGAGTGCAGCAAGTGGCGGCGTCGTGCCCGACGTCGTCACGTTGGCCAAAGCTCTCGGTAGCGGCGTGCCGGTGGGAGCGTGCCTGGTGACCGAAGCGATCAGTTCACACATCAAAGAAAACGATCTCGGCACAACGTTCGGCGGCGGCATGTTGGCGATGGCGGCCGTGACCGCCACCCTCGAGGCGATTCAGAACGACGAGATGCTCGCCAACGTCAAGACAGTTGAAACGCATCTGCGGGGTCGGTTGCGCGAGATCGAGCAGGTGGTGGCGGTACGCGGACTGGGGTTCTTGTTGGGAATCGAGTTCGCTGACAAAGCGGCCCCCATGCACAAAGCATTATTGGAACGAAAAATCATCACCGGAACGTCGAGCGAGGCGAACGTGTTGCGATTGCTGCCGCCGCTTTGTCTCAGCCGGGAGCACGTCGATTTGTTTGTGACACAGCTGGAAGAGATATGCACTTCTTAAGTACCCGAGACTTCGATCTGACGGCGCTGATCGAATCTGCGATGCGTTTCAAACGCGGCGAAGATCACTCGCAAGCGCTGGCCGGAAAGTCAGTGGCGCTCGTGTTCTTCAATCCGAGTCTGCGTACACGTGCGTCGATGCAGGTCGGGATTTATCAACTCGGCGGTAACGCCGTCGTGCTCGAACCAGGCGGCACGAGCTGGACGCTCGAGCACCGCGAAGGCGCGGTGATGGACGGCGACAAGACCGAACATGTGGCGGAATTTGTTCGCGTGCTCGAACGATATTGCGTGGCGATCGGAGTGCGGACGTTCGCGTCGTTGAAAGACTGGCAGGAAGAACGGACCGATCCGATCCTGAATTCGTTTGCGAAGTATGCGTCCGTGCCGATTATCAACCTGGAGTCGGCGATGCATCATCCGTGTCAATCGCTGGCGGACATGATGACGATTCGCGAGAAGCTCGGGCCGGAACGCAAGCGCGTCGTGTTGACGTGGGCGTGGCATCCGAAGCTACTCCCGATGGCGGTGCCAAACAGCTTCGCGCTCGCGGCATCGCAGATGGGCCACGATCTCGTGATTGCGCATCCGCCGGGATATGACCTCGACGAGCAGTTGATCGCTGACTCGCGACAGCTCGCAACGGAATCGGGCGGCAGTGTGACGATCACGCACGACATGGACGCGGCGTTCCGAGGCGCCGAAGTGATCTACGCGAAGAGTTGGGGCGCGAAACAGTTTTACGGCCGTGACGAACAGGACACCATCACGCGCGCGCAGTATCGCAACAAGTGGATCGTGAACGAACGTCGAATGGACCAAACTAACGATGCGATATTCATGCACTGCCTGCCGGTGCGTCGCAACGTCATCGTGACTGACGCCGTGATCGACTCGCGTTCATCGGTAGTGATTGACGAAGCTGAAAATCGATTGCACGTGCAAAAAGCGGTAATGACTGAGCTTTGTGCGTAGTGCTTTGTACTTGGTGCTTTGTACTTGGTGCTTTGTACTTGGTGCTTTGTACTTGGCCCTTGGAGTTAAGCTCAAAGCACAAAGCACTAAGTACAAAGTACAAAGT
>DATJKO010000223.1:0-2069 GCA_035491355.1 Pyrinomonadaceae bacterium | reverse complement strand
AAGTACAAAGTACAAAGTACAAAGTACAAAGAACAAAGCGCCGGGTAATGACGCAGTTTAACTAAGATTTCCCTTCTCGCCCGTTTTGAGCTAAGCTCTCATCACTTTCCTAAACGAAGTTGCTGGTTGCTTCTTAATCAGCGTTCGCAAATCAAACTAGTGGGGATTTGGTTACCTATGCCAAAAGTCCATCCGCGCCTTATTGTCGCGCTTTGTACGCTTTCGTTCATCGCGTTCGGCACGAGCGGTGAAGTTCGTGCGCAACGCAGTGCGATCGACACTTACGCCATCACCAACGCCCGCATCGTCAGCGTCACCGGTCCGATCGTCGAACGCGGAACGGTCGTGATTCGCAACGGCTTGATCGCCGCCGTGGGCGCAAACATCAGTGCGCCACCTGACGCCCGCATCATTGACGGCACTGGACTGACTGTCTATCCGGGACTGATCGACGCCTACACGAATATCGCACTGCCCGAAGCCGCACCGGCGCCATCGCCGGGTGGTGGAGGCGGAGGTGCGTTTCTCCTGCTTCAGGCACAAGCACGGCCGAGTCCGGGTGGCCCAAACTCGACGCAGCCGGCCGGCTTACAACCGGAAGTGATGGTGGAAGACGTTATTCGATCGAGTGGTAACGAGATCGACGCCTCCAGAAACATCGGCATCACGACTGCGCTGACCGCGCCGCGCAGTGGAATCTGGATGGGCCAGTCGGCGCTGATCAATCTTGCGGGTGAAACACCGCAACAGATGATCGTGCGCTCGCCGGTGGCGATGCACGTCAGCTTTACACCTTTGCGCGGCGGTTACCCGGGATCGTTGATGGGCGTGTTCGCACAGCTCCGGCAGATGATGCTCGACGCGCAGCGTTATCGCGATTCGTTGCAAATCTACGAACGCAATCCGCGCGGTATTCGTCGACCGGAAACGGATCGATCGCTGGCGGCGCTCGTGCCGGTTATTGAAGGCCGTATGCCGGTGGTGATGCTGGCAAACAGCGAACGGGAGATCAGTCGCGCGCTGGATCTGGCTGAGGAGTTCAAACTAAAACTCCTCATCGCCGGCGGACGCGAAGCGGAACACGTTGCCGACCGTCTGGCGAAACAGAACGTACCCGTGTTGCTGTCGCTCAACTTGCCGCGTCGCACGATGGTGGCGATGCCCGAAGCTGATCCCGAACCATTGCGTACTCTGCGCGAGCGTGTTGCGGCGCAGCAGACTGCGGGCAAGCTCGCGAAAGCAGGAGTTCGCTTCGCGTTTCAATCAGGGTCGTTGGCAAACATGTCTGACCTGATGGGCAACGTGAACCGTGTGATCGAAAACGGTCTTTCGGCTGCTGATGCGGTGCGCGCATTTACGATCTGGCCCGCCGAGATCCTTGGCGTAGGAAATCAACTCGGATCGATCGAGGCAGGCAAGATCGCGAACCTGACTGTGACTCGCGGCGATCTGTTCGATCGAAACAGTCGTGTGGCCCACGTCTTCATCGACGGGCGTCCAGTCGATCTGCGACCGGCGACGACGCCGGATCGTCCCGCAGCTCGTGGCGGCAGCGTGAGTGGGACCTGGACGATGAATATCAACCTGGGCCAGGGCGACAAAGGCGCGACACTAACGTTGCAACAGGAAGGCGACCGCGTTACAGGCTCGATCATGGGTTCGCTGGGTACCGGTGAGATAGCGAATGCCTCAGCCGGCGACGAGATCCGGTTTAGCGTTCCGCTCAACATCGAAGGACAAACAAAGGAAGCAACCTTCACTGGGACGCTTTCCGGAAACGAGATTCGCGGCACTGTGACCATCGTCGGCCAGACCCCGGGATCGTTTACAGCAACTCGTGCACGTCCAAACTAAGGAAACAGAGATCATGAAAAAATTGATTCTTCTATTCGTGGTGGGATTGATTGGATCCGTGGCCCAGGCGCAAAGCCTCGCGCCGCCGGAAACGCTTATAAAGAACGCGACCGTGCTGACCGTCACGCGCGGCACGCTGACTAACACCGACGTCTTAATCCGCAACGGCAAGATTGCCGCGGTCGGCAAGAACCTGACCGCGTCGTCGAATGCAC
>DATJKO010000222.1:0-3793 GCA_035491355.1 Pyrinomonadaceae bacterium | reverse complement strand
TAAAGCCGGAATAAATAATCGCCGCGCCTTGTCCTAATCCAACACCCCAACACAATTTTTCAAAACAGCAAGATATCTGGCTAGCGAAGTTGTGCGAAATTATACGATTAATCTGTGACCTGTCAAGGACATTATTAACTTTTTCGCAAAAGTCTCGTAACACACCACCCGAAAAACGGTTTGGTTATTCACCGGAACGGGCTTGGGCCAATCGATATGCCTGCCGCCGAACCGTTTCCGACACATTCCGGTTCTGTGAGATTTGATGAAGATCCTTGGTCCGAATGCGCATGAGGATGGTCATCGCGGTCGGTATTGGAGTACGGGGGTTACGGGCCAGGTTGTGAATGATTGGATAGGACCTGGCCCAACTTCGGTTCATCGCGATCAACCGCAGCACTTCGTCAGCGACGGTCCTCATCGAGGAGATGTTCTCGACCTCCTGCTCGCTGATGCGCGGGTTCTTCACGACAGCCGAACAAACGATCCTGTTCGAGTCGCGGATGAGAATACCGCGCGCCTCGCGGTCGCCTTTCATCGCCAGTTTCATACGGTCCTTGACGTTCATGAACATGACGCGACGAATCAGCGAGACGCGCTCGGCCGAAACGTCGCCGCTTTCTAGTCGCTCGTTTTCGATGACGCGCTGAATGTTCGCGGCACTCTCTTCCGCTGTCTCGGGCATCAACTCGTCGTATCGTTCAGCGGGCAGCCACGAATCGTCGATGTCCGCGTCGGAGACTTCGATGTGTTGCGCAATCAACCAGGCGTCATCGAAGTTCAGTTCACCAGTCGCGGTGCTTAAATCGGCGGACTCGAAAAACTCGGCCGCCGCTGTTTGCCCTCGCGCTCGCAACTCCTCGGCGATCTGCCGCGCGCCGCGTTCCTTTTCGAAAAACTCTTTGCGCGTTTCGCTCGCTCGTCGTTCAGCTTCACCACTGCGAGCGGGATTCGCGAGAATCGCCTCGATGATCTCGGGAAAGCGAACGAGCCTTTGTTGATTGATGGCGATTAGTTCGAGCAGCGATCCGTTCCCGGTTGTCGAGGCCAACTTTGCGATCGCGCGATCCGGAGTTTGATTGTTGAGGATCGTGGCTTCGTAGAGTTCGTTCGTTCCAGCGGCGCGAGTCGCGAGATACGCAAGCACATTGGGCGCCGTATCCGGAGCTTTGGCGACGATCAACAGACTGTCTGGAGTCTCGGCTTTGAGTGTTTCGTTGGCAGCGGTCGAGATCTGCTCGTCATCGCTTTCAGTTAAAGCGACAAGCACTTCCAGCAGATCGTTTTGGGGCAACGGAAGCATGCCGCGTGCTGCGGCGAGACGTGCAGGTTGCGGAGCTTTGCCGGTGATGATGGCCGCTACAACCGGATTGGTCGAAGTGATTTCTGTGCTCAAGCGATAGCCGAAACGAGCGCGTTTGAATCGTCAATACAAGTTGAAGTTATATTCGAGCTGCATCCACATCGAAACTGGTTTTCCATCGCGAGTAGCGGGAACGAACTTGATCTTCTTTGCCGCTGCTATCGCTCGCTCCGTCAGACCGTATGGTAAGGCTTCTACTATAAGGAGGTGAGTCACCCGCCCATCCGAGGCAAACACGCATCGGATCACCACTGTCCCTTCGATCTGCTGCGATCGTGCATTCTCTGTATAAGATGGTTCGGGTTTAGCGAGCACTCGAGCCTTTTCTGTCACGTTTTTCCCAGTATAGATCTCGCTTCTGACTGACTTGTCAGCCAGAACGAACCTTAGACTTTCCAATTGCTCCTGCCACGGTTGAGCGGCGACCGGGTCAGCTTCCAACTGTAAATATTTCTCGAGCGCCTCTGCTGCTGTCTTGTAGCCTCGCTGCCGTTCCTCAGTGGACAGGTCTCGGTTGGGATACAACACGCCGCCACTGTAGGAGACGAAGGCCTGGCTCTTCAGCAGGTATGCCGCAGCAAAGTCAGGTTTCAAAGCGATAATTTCATCCGCTTTCTTGACTGATTCGTCTTGAGAGCCTTTGCGAAGTTCGACGATGGCGAGCGTGTAAAGGGCTTCAATATTCTTCGGATCGATCGACAACGCCTTATCGGCCTCTGCAGACGCGGACGCCAACTTATTTCGCAGCACGAGCGCGTAGGCATATCCCGCGTGCGCCGGCGCCGCGAGATCGGGCCGCAGTTCCAGCGCATTCTTAAAAGCCTCTGATGCTTTTTTTAAATCGCTGATTTGCAGATAGACGATGCCGAGGTAGTACCACGCTTCACCGTCGGTCTTGTTTTGCTTGACTGCTTTCTTGAAAAAGTCGAGTGCTTGTTTAGCGTTGCTGTCGGTTAGGAGCTTAACGCCTGGCTTGAGCTCGGGGTTTGGAGTTGGAGCTGGCGTTTGACCGATGACGCGGATGGCCGCGAACGAAAGACCGATCGCCGCAACAATCAAGGTCCTCAAGATGAGGCGCTGAATTAGTGTCATGGGCTTTAAGTGTGCGCGCGGCCTCAGGCGTTTATGCCGTGGCACTTCTTATACTTCTTGCCCGAACCGCATGGGCACGGCTCATTGCGCCCGACCTTCGGCTGATCGCGAACGACTGTCTTAACCTTCCCGTCTTCCTCGCCAGCCGGTGCGGCGCCCTGGTTTGGACCAGTGAAACGCAACGATGCCGGGCGGCGCGCAGCGCGTCTTTGCTGCAACGCATCCGGAGCTTGTTCCGAGACGACTTGCAGGTTGAACAGCGATCGGATCGTCGACGTGTCGATGCGGTCCAGCATCTCCTGAAACAGGTCAAAACTCTGCTTCTTGTATTCGACGAGCGGATCCTTCTGTCCGTAACCAACCAGGCCGATGCCCTGTTTGAGGTGATCGAGCGAAAGCAAGTGGTCCTTCCATTGCGCGTCGATGATGTTGAGCATGATGATGCGCTCGTAAGTGCGCATCGCCTCCGCGCCGATCTGCTGTTCCTTGTGCTCGTATTTAACCTTCAGTCGTTCCCAGATGCTGTTGATCACCTCTGGCGACGTCATCGTCAACAGGTTGAGACCTTCGCCATCAATGTCGAAATCGTAAATGGTCTTGATCTGGACCTTGTAGTTTTCGACGTCCCAATCGTCCGGTGATACATCGGGATTCAAATACTGCCCCGTGATGTCTGACAGCAGGTCGAAAGCAACACCGGCCTGCGGCGGATCACCTAACAGGTAGTCACGCTGATCGGGTTCTTCCATCAACTGACGACGCAGACCGTAGATCGTCTCACGCTGCTTGTTCATCACGTCGTCGTATTCGAGCAGGTGTTTGCGCGCTTCGAAGTTGCGGCCTTCAACTGATTTCTGCGCGGCCGCAATCCGCTTCGACACCATTTTCGACTCGATCGCCACGCCTTCTTCCATGCCCAGCCGTTGCATCAGCGCCTTCACTTTGTCGCCGGCGAAGATGCGCATCAGGTCGTCTTCGAGAGACAGGAAGAAACGCGACGAACCGGGGTCGCCCTGACGGCCGGCACGTCCGCGCAGCTGGTTGTCGATGCGACGCGACTCGTGTCGTTCAGTGCCCACGATGTGCAGACCGCCAAGGTCCACGACTTCCTTGTGCTCCTCTTCGACAATCTGCCTGGCGTTCGCATACGCAGAACGCCACTGCTCTTCCGTGGCCTCGTCAGGATCGACCTCGTCCTTCTTCAAAAACTCGCGCGCCATGAAATCAGGATTACCGCCGAGCAGGATGTCAGTACCACGGCCCGCCATGTTGGTGGCGATCGTAACGGCGCCTTTTCTGCCGGCCTGAGCCACGATCTCGGCTTCGCGCTCGTGATAC
>DATJKO010000221.1:0-4533 GCA_035491355.1 Pyrinomonadaceae bacterium | reverse complement strand
CGAACAGATCCTGCACCCGGAGAAGTACTTCTCGTACGAACGGCCGGTGAAAGTAACGTTGCCGAACTTCAGGCTCGCACTTGGACCAGGTTGGAAACGTATCGATAACGATGTCAACGGCGAGTGGGGTTACTACCTCGCGCTGGACGAGTTTCTGAATAACGCGACCGAGTCGAGAGAGGCGGCAGAAGGTTGGGCCGGAGATCGTTTTGCGATCTATGAAGGGCCGGGATCGTCCAGCGTTTTTCTGGCGCAGGTCACGGTCTGGGACACTGCGGCTGACGCGAAAGAGTTCTTCGACGCATACCTTGCACGCACTGAAAAGCGTTTCCCCGAACTTACGAAATCGACGCCTAATGTTTCGCCCAAGGGTAATCAGAGACAGGACTGGCGTGCGCCTTCCGGCCGTGCGGCGATGGAGTTGCGCGGTTCGCGAGTTGTTGTTATGGAAGGGATACCAGAAGCAGCAAACGTCGATCGGCTGCTCAACATGATCTGGCAACCTGCTCCCAAGACCGGTAAATCATGAAGATTGCAAACGTCGAAACAGTGAAGCGCCTGCGCCAGCTTACCAACGAACTGCAGCAGCTCGAATCACGGCTCTTTCTGGGTGGCGGGCCTGACAAGGTCGAACGCCAGCACCAGCAAGGCAAGCTCACCGCGCGCGAACGCATTGCATTGTTGCTGGATAAAGACTCGTACCATCAGGAGATAGGACTGCTAGTCGCGTACGACCAGTACGAAGGTGGAGCGCCGGGCGCTGGCGTGGTGACTGTTGTTGGCCGCGTGGAGGGCAGGGAAGTCGTCGTTGTTGCTAACGATGCGACCGTGAAAGCCGGATCGTGGTGGCCCGAAACGATCAAGAAGATCTTGCGCGCGCAGGAGATTGCGATGCGGTCGCGCGTGCCGATCATCTATCTCGTCGACTCAGCGGGCGTGAATCTTCCTTACCAGGGCGGCGTGTTTCCGGGACAGTACGGCGCTGCTCGCATCTTCTATTACAACTCGATCATGCGGCGTTATTTGAAGGTGCCGCAGATCGCGGCGGTGATGGGACCATGCATCGCCGGAGGCGCTTATCTGCCGGCGCTGTCGGACATCATCATCATGGTCGAAGGTACGTCGTTCATGGGCCTGGGTGGCGCGAACCTCGTCAAAGGCGCGACCGGGCAGACGATCGATAATGAATCGCTTGGCGGCGCGCGAACACATAACGAGCTTTCGGGAGTGGCCCATTATCGAGTTGCCGACGATCGGACGTGCATCGAGAAGATCCGCGAGTTCGTTTCAGAGTTGCCGCTGGATAACTCAAAGGCGGCGCTCGAGCAACCCGGTGAACCGCTGCGTCCGATCGAAGAACTCTACGACATCATTCCCGAGGACCATCGCCAACCGTATGACGTCCGCAAGCTACTCGAGTGTTTGCTTGATGACGGTCATCTGGATGAGTTCCAGGCTGATTATGCGAAGGAGATCATCACCGGGCACGCGCAGATTCGTGGGATTAAGGTCGGCGTGATCGCGAATCATCGCGGGATGGTCCGTGCGCCGGGCGGCAAGCCTCCGCGATTCGGCGGCATCATTTATACGGAATCGGCCGAGAAGGTCGCTTACTTCATCGAGACGTGTAATCGACATCAGACGCCATTGTTGTTCGTGCAGGACGTTTCCGGGTTCATGGTTGGATCAGAGGCCGAGCACTCGGGCATCATTCGTGCGGGCGCGCGGTTCGTCGAAGCGATGGCGACTGCGGTTGTGCCGAAGATCGTATTGACCGTGAACCACGCCTCGGGCGCCGGTTACTACGCGATGGCCGGACAGGGTTTCGATCCGGATTTCATCTTTAGTTGGCCAACCGGAAGAATGGGCGTGATGGAAGGCGACTCGGCAGTGCAGGCTGTGTTTGGCAGTCAGTTGGAGAAGTTGAAAAAGAACGGCGAGTCGCCTGATGCGGCTTTGAATGCCGAAATGGATAAGGTTCGCGAGACCTACGACATGGAACTGGACGCGAAATATGCGGCGGCGCGCGGGTTCGTCGATGCCGTGATCGCGCCGGAAAACACGCGTTTGGCGCTCGAACTCGCACTGCGAACGAGTCGGAACTTCAGCGGCCCGCACCTCGGTCAGTTTGTCATACCGCCCGGTGTTGTTTAAGATCCAGACGTTTCCCACCTGCTTGTGACCTAACCCCCTGAATTGATTTCCGGTGCAGTGCGTTTGCACTGTGCCGCACAACGTACATGGGAGGAGGAAGATTCATGAGCACCAGATTGACAGGATCAGTCCTGTTTTTAATAGCTGTCGTTTTCTTGTGGAGTGCGGGTAACTTCGCAGCGCAAGATCCGCCACAGAACCCGCAACAGACGCCGCAACAGCCCACGAAACAGATGACGCCAACCGCGTCCGAAGCTCCCGACCTTTCAGGCACTTACACTGGCACTTTCAACTGTGACTCCGCCGGACTAACCGGCGACACGACGCTTACCATCACCGGCAACCAGTTCACGACCGCTGATGGAAAGACCGGCCGTATTGTCGCTTCGAAGAGTGGTGGTTACACCGCAGTCGCCCTGCAAGTTGGCGAATCAACCGCAACTACACCGGCGCAGATCGTTTCACTGCGCGCACGAAAGAGCGGCAATCGTCTGACCCTGACATCGGCGCCTGGAGCAACGATGAAATGCTCGTTCATGCCAGCGACGACCGCACGGGGACGAAGAAACAAAACTACGCCGGCGGCTACCGGAACTGAAGTCAGCAATCCAGCGACGACTCCGGTACCGGCTACAACACCAACCGAGTCGCCGGTTCCTGCGCAAACACCGCCGCCGTCACCGACTCCCGAACCGAATCCGAGCCCGGAACCAAATCCGAGTCCGGCGCCGAGTCCGAGCCCGGAGCCGAATCCGAGTCCGATGCCTACCCCGACCGCGACTCCCAGCCCCACGCCGAGTCCAACGCCGACTCCTGTTCCGCGTGGATAGAAAGGGGACCATTTGCGTCTGGTATGGTGGTGATAGTTTAATCACCACCAACAGATGAAAGAGAAAATCCGAATAGCAGCAGCTCAAGGCTTTTGGGGAGACCTTCCTGACGCGCCTGTGCGCCAGGTTGAAGGTGGCCCAATCGATTACCTCATGCTCGACTATCTGGCGGAAGTCACGATGTCGATCATGCAGAAACAAAAGGCGCGCGACCCAAACGCGGGTTACGCGCGAGATTTTGTTCCGCTAATGCGTCGCATCCTGCCGGCATGCGTCGAACGCGGGATCAAGGTTACTGCGAATGCCGGCGGCGTTAACGTGCGCGGTTGCGCCGACGCCGTGGTTGACGTCGCGCGAGACCTCGGACTCGGCGGCAAAGTGCGCATCGGCATAGTCACGGGCGACGACATCCTGCCTCGCATCGACGAACTACTTTCCCGCGGTATTGAGTTGCGCAACATGGACACCGGCGAGCCGCTGTCTACCGTGCGCGATCGGATTCAAAGCGCCAACGCCTATCTCGGTGCGTGGCCCATTGTCGACGCACTGAAGACTGGCGCGCAGATTGTCATAACCGGCCGCGCCACTGACACGGGACTCACACTAGCCCCGATGATTCACGAGTTTGGCTGGGCGGCGGACGATTGGAATCGGCTTGCGTCCGGCACGATTGCAGGACACATCATCGAGTGTGGCGCCCAGGCGTCCGGCGGCAACTGCCAGTTTGAATGGCGCAGTATTCCGAATCTCGCCGATGTTGGGTTTCCGATTGCGGAGGCCTCGCCTGACGGCACTTTCATCATTACCAAACATCAACGGACCGGCGGTTGGGTCGTCATCCCGGGAATCAAGGAGCAGCTCGTTTACGAGATGGGGGATCCACACGAATACATCACGCCGGATTGCGTGGCGGACTTCACCACGATACAGCTCGAATATGAAGGTCGCGATCGCGTGCGAGTGTTTGGTATCGAAGGCCGGCCGGCGACGCAGTTTTTGAAGGTCTCGATCAGTTATTCAGCAGGATTCAAAGCCGTGGGCACGCTCGTTTACTCCTGGCCCGATGCTTACGACAAGGCACAAGCCGCCGATCGCATACTGCGTGCACGTCTCGATCGGCTGGGACTCAAGTTCGATCAAGTCCTGACGGAGTTTGTCGGCGCGAATGCGACGCATGGTCCGCTCGCGGGATCACCGCGCAACGACGCGCCGGAAGTGCAATTGCGCGTCGGTGTTCGTGGAGAGAACCGCAGCGCGATCGAAAGGTTTACGAAAGAGATTGCGCCTTTGATTCTCACTGGTCCGCCCGCTGTTACAGGTTTCGCCGGCGGGCGTCCGAAGGTCGAGGAGATCGTGGCGTACTGGCCGGCGCTGATTCCGAAAGAAGAAATAACTCCATCGGTCGAGGTGCTCGACGCGTGAAAGTACAACTCGTAAAACTGGCCCACGCTCGTTCGGGCGACAAGGGCGACACCGCAAACATTGGTCTGATCGCCTTCAGCGACGCCATCTATCCGGTGCTCGTTCGCGAAGTCACGGCGGAACGTGT
>DATJKO010000220.1:0-2625 GCA_035491355.1 Pyrinomonadaceae bacterium | reverse complement strand
TTTCAGACGGTTCTTAAGTTGCGTGTGATACCCGCCCCAACGCGAGATGATGTAACCGAAGATCAACAAGCCGATCGGCGCCAGCAGCAGGCGATCCATGGCAATCGGTCTCGTTTGGTGGGCCACCAGCGCCACACTCGTGTAGATCGCCGCCGATGCCAGTGTCAGGCGCAGACCATCCGTGAGTCCCCACGTAAAAGACGCGACGATGATCGCGAAGAAGAAGAAGTAATAAAAATTGCTGTTAGTCCCACTGGTGAAAGCGACAAGCGGCAAGTACCACAATAGATCCAGCCAGGGAATGATTTTATGCGCAACGATCAGCTTGCGCCGCACTGACAAGTGATAGACCAGCAAACCGTAAAGAGAGTAGAGCGCCAGTGTCAGATGGACCGGCGTGGTCCAAACTCGTGCTTCCATCGATTCGATCAGCACGACCAGCAGCGCCGACGTTCCCAATACGAGGCGCATGCCGGCGATTAGTCGCAGATCGATCCAGTGCTCCGATAACGACTGGAGAGGGGCGGCTGGTTTTTGCGTCGTGTTCGACACGGGTTTCAGGTCGTCTTCAGCAATGCTTGCAGCTTCTGCCACGTGCGTTCTGCTTCTTCACCAAACAATATGATCTCGTTCTGACGTTCATCGAGATCGAGGCCGAGACGCGTTTTTATCTCACCTTCGCCGCGACGATAGTGCGCGGCGGTGATGTGATCGACGTGGACGATCAACGTCCCGCCCTCAGGATGGGCGAAGTCAATGAATTTCATTTCCTTACCTCAACGAAGGTTTGCCGCTGGATTTACCGGCGGCTGGAAATCCTTGGTGATCTGTTTCCGATGTGGATGTGAGGGCCGGTTGCCACACCGGGCACGGCACTGCGAAAAGCCAGAAAGGGAATCGACTCGGTACGAAGAAACTCGATCAGTCCGCGACCTTCAAGGCTGTCCGGATGAAGACCGATGTCCATCCCGTTGCGATGGTCCCAACCCCAGCGGGTATGCAGATCAGATTGTCCGAAGGCACTCAACGGCAGTGGCTTCTTGTACTTTGCTAAAAAGAATTCTTCGATCTTGCCGGCATCGGTAAGTTTCCACTTGCCGGCGCCTTCGACCACATCGTCTGCGTTTTCTTCCGCGGCGGGTGGTTTCGGGTGTTCGATGCGCACAACGCGTTCACGATCGATGAAGGTCGAAACGTTGCCGCGCTTGTACCAATAACCATCCGCGTCTTCAGTCACTTCGTCCACGAGCAATGGACCAGTTTTCAGGACCATCGTGATTGGCTGCTTCTCTTCGGCGACCGGTTCAGTCTTCTTTTCCGCTTGTGCGTAGACGCATGTGAAGCTAAGGGCCAATGTTAGAACGCAAGCATTGAAGACTGATGACACAGACGCTAACTCTTCGGTGCGAAGTACCCGACTCGCGTATGCGGGCGGTATGCGGGATTCGATGTTTCGACCCGAACGCGGCGGAAACTTCCGTCGCGTGATTTATTCAGCGGTGTGAAATAGAGCGCGTACTGATGTCGCAGTTCGTCAGCTACTTCGGCGTACGTCGATTCGAGAGCATCGAACGTTTGCGGTTTGTACAGACGACCGCCGGTGGCGCGCGCGAGTTGGGCCAGGTTCTCTTCACTCTTGTCGAGCGCCTGCAATCCGAGTCGCAGGCGATCGATGTTTACCTGATTGAACCTGATGGACGCGTCAGTCCCGCCTAACAACGAATCGAGCTCAGCTCGTTTTGTGGCTCGGGAGATCTCTGTGTTGCTCACGATGTACGCAGTGACTTGCGCTTTGATCATCGCTTGCAGCGCGGCTTCGAGGGTTGTCGTGCCCTGGCCATTGTCGAGACCATCCGACAGGACGATCACGGCGCGCCGCGATTTCAGGGCCGGCGCGCCAAACTGGTCCCTCGAGGCCAGCAGCAACGCGTCGTTGAAACGCGTGTACATGCCGGGTTCGATGCGATTCAGCGCACGTTGTAACTGAAAGCGGCTCTTGGTCCAGTCCTGCAACAATTCGATCCGGTCGTCGAACTTAATCAGACTGATGCGATCGTCAGCGGCGAGTTTCGCTGCAAATCCCTGCGCGGCACGACGGAAGTCGTCGAGGTTGTTCGCTACTGACGACGAAGCGTCGACCATCAGCACGACATCAACCGGTACCTGACGCAGCGCGAGGTCGCTCAGCGGCTGCGGCGCGTTGTTTTCGAAAACACGAAAATCATCGCGCGTAAGATTGTTTACGAGACGGCCACTGGAGTCGCGCACCGTTACCGGAAACATCACCTCAGTGGTGTCCACGGAAACAACGTCGCCCTCACTCACATCCTGTTCTGGTTGTTTCTTGAGTGTGGGAACTGGGGGTGGCGCGCCCATCTCTTCGAGCGCAGTGCGCGGTTTCGGAGACGGTTTTGGTTTCGCCTGGGAAGCGCCTTGCGGAGCGGGCCGCTTTCGTTGCGCTTCAACGATTTGCAAATCGAGTAATGCCACAGTGACCGCCACGGCGAGAAACAGCAGCACGAGCGGTCGGGTTTTACCTGCTTGCCTTTTCATACTTGTAAGTTCCGGTTGTGACGCGGATCTATTTGTCTTCGCCCATCGCTGCTTTCATAGCGGCGAGGACTT
>DATJKO010000219.1:0-7546 GCA_035491355.1 Pyrinomonadaceae bacterium | reverse complement strand
GATCCGAAGACAGGCCAGCCAAAGAGACGTCATCGCGTCGAACGCGACAACAAAGGCAACATCATCCGCGAGTACGACGAAGTCATCATGGACGAAGATCATCCCCGAATCGACGGTTGGTTCTTGTGCATCGCGCCGCTCGAAAAACCGCAGTTGGCCATCGCGGTGATCGTCGAAGGCGGTGGTTATGGATCCCGGTCGGCGGCGCCGATTGCCGCCTCGCTCGTGATGAAAGCAAAAGACCTGGGGTACTTGAGAGTAAGGTGAGTTTCGATCTCTGAGCTTAGTGCTTTGTTCTTTGTCAAAGCCAAAGCCGAAAACCCAAAGGCGAAAGCACAAAGAACAAAGCTCTAAGGTCAAAGTACAAAAGCAACGCTGAATGAAAAACCGCGCCTCATCACATCTGCTGCTCATCCTGATCATTCTCGGTCTCGAGATAACGGGCTACGTCGCGATTCATCGCGCGGGTCTGCTGCGCGGCTACGAAACGTCGCTCATTGGCGCGGTGCGCGACCTCGCGATGTTCATACCGCTGATGATGGTTGCGTTGTGGCTTTCACGAACGAAGCGGTTTTCCGGCAATTGGGTGTTGTATACGACCGCGATACTGCTGTTTGGGTTCGGCATGCTGATTCAGTACCGGCTCTACAGCGACCCGGAATACAACGCGCGAAACAAGGCCGCCGCGCGCGAACAGAAGATGGAAGCGCTGCGCATGCGCTACATCATGGAGAACTACGATCCCATCAAGAAACAAATGATGGGATTGCCGCCGACACCCGCGCAGCCGATCGACATCTCGCAGCTGCCGCGCAAAGAGTCAACCTATTCCGTGTGGAACGCGGCCACGTCGAGTTACACGTGGATTCCGATCCTATCGATCCTCGCCTTTGCGATCGCCTATTCATTCTGCGTGCGTGATGGGTTTCTGCTGCTGCTGCAACGTAACAGTTTTCTGCTCGTACTGTTGACGCTGCTTCCTTTGGCGGCTGCCGTAGTTACGTCTAGTGCCGGTAAAGCACTCGGCAACATGACGCCCTGGGAGCCTTCAAAAATCCCGTTCCTCGTCGGTTTCGCCGGCATACTGACCGCGCGTTACAAAGATCTCGCCGAGACATACTGGGGCATTCCGCGGGCGCGCGACATCGTGCCTTTGCTCGTCATGGCGGCAATGCCTTTCGTTCCCTTCTTCGCGTTGAAAGACTTCGGCCAGATGCTGATCTTCAGTGGCGCCTACACGACTCTGTATCTCGTCGCCGTGCGTCGCTGGCCGCAACTGTTGTTGTTCGTGGGTTCGGTGATGCTGGTGATCGGGATCCTGGTCGTCGGTGCCCTGCCGCGTGACATCCAGGAGAAGGTGCCGCTGCTGCCGACGATCGCGCGGCCCATCAGCGCGGCGCTTCCCTCTCGCATTCAACAACGCTTTCATTTGTGGCTCGACGGCTTCGATCCGCCATCGCCGGAAGTCTCCTGGTGGAAACCCGAATACGACGAGGCGCTAAGCAAAGATCCGGAGCTGAAAGAGCTTGCGTCGCAGAGTCCGGCACTGCAAAGAACTGTGAACGTCGACATCTGGTTCGACAAGCTCGCGTTCCAACCGGCGCAGGCCCAGTTTGGCATCGCGTCAGGTGGGACCACGGGCCGCGGATTAGGTCTGGGGTTCCCGGAAGTGATTCCGATAGCCGACTCCGACTACATTTACGCGGCGATTGCGGAGGAAACGGGTCTCGCTGGTGGGGCTATCATCGTGCTGGCGGTGTTGATTTTTGTCATAGCTGGCGTTCGCACTTCGCTGGAGTCGCGTGATATGTTTACGAAGCTGTGCGCGGCGGGTCTGACAGCGTTCATAGGATTTCAAGCGTTAGTAAACATGGGCGGTATTCTGCGGGCGTTGCCGATGACCGGCATCACGTTGCCGTTTGTCAGTCACGGCGGGTTTAGTTTGATCACAAGTTTTGCGATGTTGGGGATGTTGATGGCCTTTTCACATCGCAACGCACGCGACAGAGCGATTGCAGAGATGCCCGAGACGAAGAGTTCCTCTCCCATTAAGCTGGAGGCAGTGCAATGAGCGAAGACAGGAAGACCTTCAAGGTCGAGTCCTCAGCGCTTTCCGACCGCGGCCTGAACGAACGTCGTCCCCTGAACGAAGACGCATTTCTACACGACCCGGCGCGCAACGTTTTTGCCGTTGCCGACGGTGTAGGTGGCGCCGAGGCGGGCGAGGTCGCTTCGCAGACTGCGATTGAAGTTCTCGATGAAGCCTTTCGTCATCAGGTCGACGGCACGGACGTCGAAGACCTGATGGAGCTCGCGATTCAACGGGCCAACGCGTCGATTCACCAGATGGCCCAGGAGCACGCCAAGTTTTCCATGATGGCTACGACCATCGTCGCGCTTCATCTCAAAGACAACATTGCGACATTCGGGCACGTCGGCGACTCGCGTCTGTATCGACTCACACCCGACGGCGTGCTGCGCCGCGAAACTGAGGACCACTCGATCGTCGAAGAAGAAGTACGCGCCGGACGCATGACGCCCGAGCAGGCCGCTAACCATCCGAGTAAGAATGTCATCAGCCGTGCGCTCGGCGCGGAACAAGGCGTCGAAGTTGACATGAAGACGATTGAAGTCGAGGACGGCACGGAGTTTATCCTGTGCACCGACGGCATCACTCGTCACGTCTCCGACAATGAACTGCGCCAGTTGCTGGTACTGAACAGCAATCTCGAAGAGATTTGTAACGAGCTCAAGCGCCGGTGTTACGAGCGAGGCGCGGAAGACAATTTGACGGTGGTGGTTGTGCGCGTCGGCGATCGTGTTCATGCTGAAGAAAGAATGGAAGAGTTGGAACCGACGATCACTCCGGAGACGCAAACAGCTTATGCTCCGCAGCCGAACGGGCAGCCCGTCGTCACCACAGCGCAGAACGAAGGCAGTTTCATACCAGCGTCGCGCGTGGCGTTTCCAGGACCAGCGACCAGCGGGGCTGTGCCCCAGGAGAGATTGAACGTGGCGGATCCGGTGGCGACAGCAAGCGGCGGAAGTGGCGCGGCAAAGTTTGTGGGTTTCCTGTTGGTGCTCGGATTGATCGCCGCCGCGTTCTATGCCGGCGCTCGTTTCAAAGAACGAATTCCCTTCCTCGCGAGCAAGACGCCGCCGGCTCAGACGGCGCCCGTTGCCACGGCGACACCACAACCGGAGGAGCCATTTGTCCAGTTTGAAAAAACGCGGCGGCAAGTCGATCAGGATCCGCGTGCCTGGCTCGCCAACGACATCGGCAAGGAGTTGATCAGAGCCGGCATCCAGAAGCCACTCGATTCTCCGAATGCGGAGTTTTTATATCTTTACGGTCGCGCAAATCTGCTCACCGGCAACACTGAGGAAGCCACGAAGGCGTTCGATGCCGCGATTAGCAAAGTCGACGCAACGCCGTCGGCCGCAAACGCCACCATCAAGAAGGAAGCGATCCTCGGTTTGGCTGCGCTCAGCTTCCGCACCAACCGCGACCGCTGGAAAACACTCAACCAGTACGAAGAGTTAACCAAACCTCCCGCCAATTCGACCGCCCCATAATGATTGAACCCTGGCCTGATGTGTTGCATCTAAGGCATGCGAATCAGGGCGTAACTAATGTCGGAACTCAAACTCCAGCAAAGCAGACTCGACGGGCGCTATGACATCGTCGACTGCCTCGGCCGGGGCAGTTACGCCGAAATCTACGTCGCGACAGACAACGCAGCGGTCGATGGCGCACCCCGGACCGTCGTGATTAAGGCGCTGAACCTGTACTTGCAGGACGCACCCGATGCGGAACTCGAACGCACGCTCGTCGCCAACTTTCAAAACGAAGCCGTCGCGCTCGACCGTGTGCGGCATCCGAACGTAATCAACCGTCTCGGCCACGGTACGGCAATCGATCTTGACGCCACGACGTTTCACTACATCGTGCTGGAGTATCTGCCCGGCGGCGACATGTTCGCCCTGACGCGAACGCGACCATTGCCGATTCAGCAGGCGCTCCACTATCTCGAGCAGGTTTGCTCCGGACTCGCACACGCGCACAAGTGCGGCGTCATCCATCGCGACATCAAACCGCAGAACCTGCTGCTGACCGCGGACAAGGAGGTCGTGAAGATCGCAGACTTCGGCGTCGCCCGTCTGGACGCTGAAGAGGGAGCAATTACGCGAGTCGGCACGAACATCTACTCCGCGCCCGAGCACAATCCGCTGATGCATACCGGACAGCTCGACACCAGCGGTTTGCGAACGCCGCGTCGCGATTACCTCACGCCTGCTGCCGACATCTACTCGCTGGCGAAGACAACGTACACGCTGCTCGCAGGTGAATCGCCACGCCGCTTCGCTCAACATGCGATCACGGATCTGCCGGAAGCTGTGAAGACCAGTTTCTGGGCCAACTCGGTCCTGCGCGTGCTGGAGAAAGCGACGCAGAGCCGTGCGGAAGATCGCTTCCAAACAGTCGAAGAGTTCTGGGACGAGATTGCGGACGCCGCGTTACCGCCCACGCGCCCGCTGCAAATGGTGACAGCGGCGGCGGCCGCGGCTGAAGCGCGACGTAAACCGAGCGCGGATCTTTCCATCGAGCCTGAAGATTTCACTGAAGCCGCGCCGCCGCGGCCGCACTTCGCCATGCCTGAACTGCACGGCGCTGCGTTGGCTGAGAGCGACTCGATCAGGCGTCCTCGTATTGTTGTGCCCATAAGCGAGGAAGCCCGACGGCAGATGGAGTTGCGAGCCCAACAGCAACGACAAGCTGAGAAGAACGTTGGCGAAAGCCGTAGCGCCAGAAAAAGTGCGAACGAATCCATGTTGCCGCCGAGTCGCACGCGACGTGCACTCGTTGCCGCCGGACTGATACTCACCTTCTCGGGCATGCTGCTGGCGACGCACAAATACGTCACGACGCATTGGAATCCGCTGGCTTCGATTCCCGGAACACAAGACATAATCGTGGTTGGTCGCGAAGGTGTAACCACTACCGACCTGAACCTGCGCCCGGCGGCGAGCAGCGCCGGAAATCAGCCCATCGGCTTGGCTGAATCAGGGTCCAAGGTTAGAGTGCTGAGTGCCGATAGCAACAACAATTGGGTCGAAGTCCTGGTGGTGGAACACGCGCGGCCAAAAACCGATCCATATTCGTCCGATCGTGGGTGGGTCAATAAACGTTATATAAGATTCGACTGATAAATGCGGAGCGATCAGATTGGGCCTCATTGAATCGATAAGAAAATGGATTGACGGCGAGACCGGCGAAGACTTGCTGGAAGCGGCCGACGAACATGCAAAACCCCGGCGCGTTTGGGAAGAGTTTCTGGTCAAGATCGCGCGCGAAGTCGAAGCGGCCATGCAGCGCGAGATGTTCACGCCGCCCGGTGGACCAACCTACATTCCTCGCGAATACATTGTTTACCTGAGTCCCGAAGACGACAAAGACTGGCAGGGCGACAAGCGTCGCGGTCTCGAGCAGGGCCTGTTTCACGTACTCTCGGAACGTGCTCGCGAATTGAGTGGCACCACGCAACTCGCGGTCAAGTCTTTCGCCGTCGAGCTGCGTGTTGACGGTACCCTGAACAAAGGCGAGTTTCGCGTGCAGGCTGTCTGGGATGAAACTGAAAGTGGCCACACGATGGTCACGCCGCGCGTTGGTCAGACGCAATCGGATAATCAACAGTTCAATCCGAACGATACGGTCGTCGAAAGGGCCGGGGACGTCAGCAGCGAAAGCGAACAGACCGTCGTGCGCGCGAAGGCCGCGGCTCTTTATTCGGTTGAGGTGTGGCGCGACGGAGTGCGTGAAGCAGTAGTGCCGATTACGAAGAACGAAATCACGATCGGACGCGGCTCGCGCAGTATTTCAGTCGACCTGCCCATCAAGGGCGATCCGGAAGTCAGTCGCGTTCACGCTGTGATGTCACGGGACAATGAGGGTCGTTACTGGCTGGTGGCAAAAGGTAGAAACCCGACGCTGGTAAACGGACGCGAACTCACGCGCGAAGAACCCACCGAAGTCGCGCCCGATCAGAAGATCGCAATTTGTAACTTCGTTATTCGGATCCAGCCGAGGTAATCCGTTTGATTGGCGTGACGGTCGCTTGTGGCGCGGCCATGAGGTCGGCGATCAAATCCGTCAGAAGTCCAGCGACGTTCTCGCCTTCAAGGTAAGACTTGCCAAGCATTTTAGTGATTGGTCGTTTCTTCGCTTCCCCGTTCACTTCCTTCAAAATCGCTCTCGCAAACGCCGCGACTACTTTTCCGTCAAACTGTTTTCCGCTGTTCTCGCGTAAGTCGCGCACGACGTCTTCGAACGATCGACGCCGGCGGTAGGGCCGGTCGGTGGTCATCGCGTCGAATGAGTCCGCGAGCGCAACGATCTTTGCACCCAGCGGGATCTGTTCGTCGGTCAGCCCATCAGGATAACCACGGCCGTCGAGTCGTTCGTGGTGATACTTCGCCATCAACGGGATGTCGGCGTAGGGATGATTGATTGGGGAGAGAATCTCATACCCTGCGGCCGGGTGCCGGTTGAGGTCGCTCGATCGCTTCGCGTCGATATGATAAGGCGCATTGATGATGTCGCGATCGACGATCAACTTGCCGATGTCGTGCAGGTAACCGGCGATCTGAATACCCTCAACTTCTTGCTCACTCCAACCCATCTCACGCGCGATGATCTCGCTGTAACGACCCACGCGTTCCGAGTGGCCCTGTGTGTACTTGTCTTTGATATCGATTGCCGCGGCAAAGGCTCGCACCGTATCGCGATAGATAGCGCGTAGCTCTTCGTACAACCGGCGGTTCTCTTCCGCTCGTTGGGCTACCTGTTCGAGCAGACGGTGAGTGTGAATGCCGACACCGATGTGACGGACCATTGCTTTGATCGTATCGAAGTCAGCGTTGGAAAACTCTTCGCCGCTCGCTTTTCCTCCAAGCAGGACCAGACCGGTTACTTCGCCGCGCACGATCATCGGCAGGACCAGTTCGATCCCGGAATTGGTTAGGCCCTTGAGATTGCGGACGATGAAGCCCTGCTCGCTGTAACGGACCAAACACTCTTTCGCCTCGGCTGCGAGCAACTCGTCCCTTTCCGCGTCGGTGATGGTCCACTCACGCAGCAGATCGTCGCCGAGTCCCCAAACTGCGACGCAACGAAGCGAATCAACCTCACTGCACTCAGCTACCGCACCTCGTCGCAACGCAAGGGTTCCGAGTAACAAGTGCAACGACGTCCGCACCATCTCGGTGAAGTCGCCAGTGCTCGCAATCTCCTGGCCCAGATCGGCCAGGGCGCCGAACGTGTGAATGAGTTTCTGTGTAGACGGCTCCATTTAAATCAGTGGACTATCGGGGTCGTCTCGTAATGGGAGAGATTGAGTATGGCTTCGTGCTCGTCTTTTGCGAGCACAACATGGCGGGTGAGACCAAGCATTTCAAAGAGTTCGATTGTTTGATTGTTCACTTCGGAAAAGACAACACGTGCGCCGTTCTTTTCGGCGACGTCGATGATACCGAGAAGGATCGAGAT
>DATJKO010000218.1:0-2719 GCA_035491355.1 Pyrinomonadaceae bacterium | reverse complement strand
CGCACTTCCCGGCGCTCGAACGCGTCCACAATGGTTTTCCCGTCGCCTACTTCGACGGCCCGGGCGGAACCCAGGTGCCGCGCTATGTCGCGGAAAGGATGGTCGACTATCTCTACCATCACAATGCAAACACCCACTGGGAATATCCGACCAGCGCCGAAACTGACGCCGCGATCGAGTATGCCCGTGAAGTTTTCGCCGACTTCTTGAACGCATCACCGGCGGAGATTGCATTTGGCGCGAATATGACGACGTTGACGTATCACTTGTCGCGCGCGTTGGGCCAAACGTATTCGGCAGGCGACGAGATCGTAGTGACCGAGCTGGATCACCACGCGAATATCGACCCGTGGCGAAGACTGGCGGTCGAGCGTGGCGTAACCATTCGCACGGTGCGGATGGACACCGCCACCGGCAAACTCGTTGACGAGGATCTGGAACGATTTATCGGTCCACAGACCAAACTTGTCGCTATCGGTGCGGCGTCCAATGCACTCGGCACCATCAACGATCTGGCGAAAGTGGCCTCGATGGCGCGTAGAGTTGGCGCGCTGGTATTTGTAGACGCGGTTCATTACGTTCCGCATGAGCTGCTCGACGTGCGTCAGCTCGATTGTGATTTCGTCGGCATGTCGGCGTACAAATTCTATGGACCACACATCGGCGTGATGTACGCGAAGCGCGAGCTGTTGGAGCAAATCGACTTTCCCAAGCTCGTGCCCGCGCCTGATTACGCGCCCGAAAACGCAGAGACAGGAACTCAGAACCAGGAAGGAATGGTCGGCGCTGCCGCGGCAGTTGACTACCTGGCTTCGCTGGGTAAACGAGCGAGTCGTCGCGAAAGTCTGATTAGTGTTTTTGGCGAGATGCACTCGAGATCGTTGCGATTATTCGAGCGTCTGTGGCAGGGGTTGACGTCGATACCGCGTGTCACTGTGTATGGGCCACCGCCGGGTTCACCACGCACCGCGACGGTGTCGTTCACGATTCAGGGCTGCACTTCTACGGACGCAGCCCGCCGTCTCGCTGAGAAAGGACTGTTTCTCTCACACGGTGATTTCTACGCGGCGACGATCGTGAAGCGGCTGGGGCTGGAGCCGGAAGGATTGATTCGCGCAGGATGCGCCTGCTACACGACTGAAGAAGAGATCGATCGGCTGATCGACGGAGTGAAGGAGCTTTGTACTTAGTGCTTTGCTTAGTCTTTGCAACTTGTGCTAACTACTCAAAGAACAAAGCACAAAGTACAAAGATCCTACACTCGCGTGGCGTTGATGAAGTCAGCCAGCAGCCCGTACGCAGTGCTTTGCAGGTTCGGGCGATGAGACACGACGGTTAAGCCAGGAATCGTGTCGAGCTCGAAGTGAATGGCGAGCGAAGTGCCGCGCACGCTGCTGAACGGATCGCCGGCGCTGATCTGTTCCGGTCTGACTGAAGCGCTGACCGAACCATCCGGATTGACTGTCGCCCGCGACAGAAGTTTATAAGGCCTTCCTTCAGTGCGTGCAGCTTGCACAGTTTCCGGATCGAGTTCGCGTATTCCCTCCCGCCGCACTTCTGTCGGCAGCAACGGTCGTCTGAGTATCACGCGCGAGACCGCGCAGATCTTCATGATCGAGTCCCAGCCTTCGACGTCGTGCGTCGGATCCGTTTCGGCGACGCCGAGTTCCTGCGCCATCTTCACGCCTTCGGCAAAACTTCTTCCCGCTTCCATCGTTTCGAGAATCACGTTGGTGGTGGAATTGAAGACGCCACTGAAACCGCGCACCTTCACTCCCGGAAGTGTCTCGCGAAAGAGTGAGAAGACTGGCGCGCTGTCGAGCACAGTCGCTTCGAAGAAGAACGCTTTGCGTTGGGCGTTCGCAATCGCATTAAGCTCGTCGTAAGCGTAGACGATCGGCGCCTTATTCGCAGTGATCGTGTGCGTGCCGGCTTGAAGTGACGCTTTGAGGTAATCGATCGCCGGTTGGCCGGTTTCAGGATTCAGCGACGTGGTTTCGAAGAGCACATCCGGACGCGCAGTCGCAAGCCATTGCGCAAATCCGTTCTGGTTCGGTATTCGATCCGCGGTGACGAGGTCGAACGCTTCACCACTCGCACGCCATCCCATCCGTCGCGTCGCGACACCGGTGATCTCCCACTCGATGCCGTAGTGCTCGCGCAGTTCCGTGGACTTCGCCACGAGCAGTCGCGCGAGCGCGCGACCGACGTTTCCAAATCCGAGAAATGCGACTCTGTATCGTTTATAATCCGCAGTTAACATTTCAGATGAAACAATACCACGATCTGCTCCAATCAATTTTGAAGAATGGCGTCGAACATCGCGACCGTACCGGTGTCGGGACCATTTCGCACTTCGGCTTTCAAACCAGGTTCGACCTGCGTGAGGGCTTTCCGATTGTGACCACCAAACGCGTGCCGTTTCGTTGGGTGGCGGAAGAGTTGTTCTGGTTTCTCTCCGGCGACACGAGCGAGGCAAACCTGCGCGCGCGCGGGGTCGACATCTGGGCCGAGTGGGCGGACGAAGAACACACCGGAAAGTTTGGCCGGCCCGCAGGCGATCTTGGTCCAGTCTATGGTTATCTCTGGCGGTCGTTTGGTGGTGACTACCCCGAAAAGAACGGCGTCGATCAGATCGCCAACCTTGTAACGCAAATCAAGACAAATCCGGACTCGCGGCGACTAATCGTTACAGGTTGGGATCCGCGCCAGGCTGACA
>DATJKO010000217.1:0-3219 GCA_035491355.1 Pyrinomonadaceae bacterium | reverse complement strand
CGCAGCTTCCCTGGGGTAGCCGCGAGTTAGTTTCAATTAGATGAATTATGCAGAGGCGGTTCAGTATCTCATCAGCCTGGGCCATGAGACTCTGACGATCAAGCTGGGACTCCGCAACACCGAACTCCTGCTTCAATCACTCGACAATCCCGAACGCACGTTTCCCGCAGTTCAAATCGCCGGCACGAACGGCAAAGGCTCGACGGCCGTGATGCTCGATTCGATCTGTCGCGCGGCCGGCATGAGGACCGGTCTTTATACCTCGCCACATCTCGTTTCGATCACCGAGCGCATCCAGGTTGCCGGCAGGCAGATCAGTGAAGAAGATTTCGCGCACCACGCAACGACGGTCCGCGACGCCTCGGAACGCTTGCTCACCTCAGCGCAGATCGAAGCGCTCCCGACTTTCTTCGAACAGCTAACAGCGATCGCGTTGGTTGCTTTTCGCGAAGCGAGGATCGAGCTGGCGATTCTCGAGACCGGACTCGGCGGGAGACTTGATTCGACGACCGCCGCAAAAGCGGGTGTCGTAGCCATCACGCCGATCGCCATGGACCACGAACAGTATCTCGGCTCGACGATCGAGAGTATCGCGAGTGAAAAGGCGGCGATAATCCGCCCCGGCGTCAAAGCTGTTATTGCTAAACAGGAACCCGCCGCACTGTCCGTCTTATTGCAACGTTGTGAACTCACCGGCGTCGCGCCGCTGCACACCGATGTCGCTGAAATTGTTGGTCACACGCCGGACGGAAAGTTCTGTATTTCAAACATTCGCATCGGACTGCGCGGCCGTCACCAAATTGAAAATGCGCTGACCGCCACCCGGCTCGCTGAAACTCTCTCGATCCCGCATGAGGCAATCGTTTCCGGCATCGAAAGCGCAGATCATCCAGGCCGTCTCGAATTGATTCCGCCGTTCTTGCTGGACGGCGCACACAACCCTGCCGGCGCCGAAGCCCTGCGCGACTACTTAAACGAGTTTGGCCGTCGGCCGCTGACGATCGTGTTCGGCGCAATGAGTGACAAACAACTCGATCGCATCGGCGAGATCCTCTTCCCGCTCGCTGACAATCTGATCCTAACCACGATCGACAACCCTCGCGCTGCTTCGCTCGACGTCCTCGAAGCGATCGCCACTCAATTCGCTCGTGGTTCCGTCACAAAATCCAAAACGATCGGTGAAGCTTGTGAGGCCGCTCTCCGCCTGACGCCGGCTCAGGGTATGATCTGCGTCACCGGCTCGCTTTATTTAATCGGGGAATGGAAGAAACAAAATGAGTAGCGCACAACACCAACTGCCGAAAATAGTCAGCAGCCAGAAGGTCTTCGCCGGCCGAGTCTTTAATGTCACGGTCGACACCGTCAGCGAAGGAGAACTCACATATCAACGCGAGGTGGTCCACCACCACGGCAGCGCGGTGATCCTACCCGTGTTCGACGACGGCACGGTTACGCTTGTACGGCAGTATCGACATCCGGCGGTGCGTTACCTGCTTGAGGCACCTGCCGGAACACTCGCGGAAGGTGAGCGCCCAGAGGACGGCGCGGCGCGTGAACTTCAGGAAGAACTCGGACTCAGCGCCGGAAGAATGGAAAAACTGTCGGAGTTCTTTGTCTCGCCCGGTTTTTGTGAAGAGAAGATGTGGGTGTTTCTCGCCACCGAGCTCACGGAGGGCAAACAAAACACTGACGAAGACGAGATCCTCGAACTGGTGCGGCTCCGGATTGAGGAAGCGCTCGAAATGATCTCCAGCGGTGAGATTCAGGATGCCAAAACGATCATCGCGCTGATACTCGCTGCGCCGCGCGTGGGATCGCCATTGCTGGAGGCTAAGTACCCCGCGGTATGATTTGTTTGCTTTGTCTTACTAAGTTTCCTACACTCCGTTTCAGTGATAACTGAACAGCCTTCACAGCCTGTGACACCGCTCTCGGAAGAGCAAGCAGGGTCCTCGGAACAAGGGTTTCTTAGTCCGGACATGTGGGTGCCGCCTCCGCCGCCTGCGCCGCCACCGTCGAAGCCGGAGTGGTGGATGCCGTGGTTGGAAGTGGTTATCGCGTTCCTCTTTTGGGTCCTCAGCGTTTTCCTGCTGGCCGTCATTCCGGTCGTCGTCGCGCTTCCCTATCTCATTTCTCAGTGGTCAAAGTTTGGTCCACCAACGCCGGAAGCACTGATGGAAGACAAGCAGTTGCTCTTCTGGTCGGTAGTGGGGATTGTGCCGGCACACCTGCTGACGATTGCGGTAGCGTGGGTGTTGATAACGCGCATTCGCCGCCGTCCGTTTTGGAAGACGTTGGGCTTCGAATGGCCCAAACACCCATCGCCGGCAGTGATCAGCCTGGTGTGTTTGGGCCTCTCGCTGGTTCTGCTCGCAATCGGCTGGGCTGTCACGACGCTCCTCGGCGGAGGCAAGACGCAACTCGATTTACTGGTTGAGAGTTCGATGGGCGCACGTATCGCGACGGCGTTACTCGCAACTTTCACGGCGCCACTCGTCGAGGAATTGGTGTATCGCGGTGTGCTCTATTCAGCGCTGGAACAGGCGACGGGAAAAGTGATCGGAGTCATTGTGGTGACGATGCTTTTCGCCGGCGTACACGTCTTTCAATACTTGAACAACCCCGGCATTATCCTCGTGATCACCATCCTCAGTCTGACCCTCACAATGGCGCGCGCCTATACCGGTTCGCTGTGGCCGCCGTTCATCATCCATCTGATTTTCAACGGCATCCAGTCGACCTTTATTATCCTTGCCCCGTTTATCGAAAAATTCCAGAAAACCGAGGAAGTCGCGCCCGCAACTCCGGGCTTCGACGTTGCTTTTCATTTCGTCCAGTCAATCTTCATTCATGTATGTCGTATGACGTAGTCGTCGTGGGTGGCGGTATCGGCGGCCTATCTGTCGCCGCACTGCTGTCTGCACGGGGTGTGAAGACGTGTCTGCTGGAGAGAAACTCTCAGGTCGGCGGCTGTGTCGCGCGCGTCGAGTTTGCCGGACACGATTTCGAACCGGGGATGGGTCTGTACGCCTCGTTTGGACCCGGAGAGATTTACGATCGCGTGTTCTCGGAGTTGCCGGTCGATCTGCCGAACACTTCGCTGCGCGCCGGCAGTGAGCACTTCTACTCGATCGAAGGCGGGCCAGCCACCGTGGCCGAACGTCTCGCGCAGTCGATCAAAAGAAGCGGAGGCACGCTGCGTTTGAATAGCCCGGTGCT
>DATJKO010000216.1:0-3297 GCA_035491355.1 Pyrinomonadaceae bacterium | reverse complement strand
AACCCTGTACGCCTGACAGTTTGCTAACACTAATAAAGCGCGCGCTGGAAGTGGCGACGTTGAAGCGCGAGAACGAGCGTCTTAAGCGAACTCTGAGTGGCGGGGGTGAAGCGTTTGGCATGATCGGCCGTAACCCAAAGTTGCATCAGATTCTACAGACGATTCGCACGACCGCTCCGTCAGACGCGTCGGTACTGATCGAGGGTGAGAGCGGCACCGGTAAAGAGTTGATAGCCGGTGCTTTTCACGCGCAGAGTCAACGTGCTTCAGGATCGTTTATTCGTATCAATTGTTCGGCGATACCGCACGAGCTGATTGAGTCCGAGTTGTTCGGTTACAGAAAAGGTGCGTTCACCGGTGCCCACCATGACAAACGCGGACTGATCGAAGCGGCGAACGGCGGTACGCTGTTGCTCGACGAGATCGCCGAGATGCCTGCGCACCTGCAGACGAAACTGTTACGCGTCCTGCAGGAACGAAAGGTGCGCCGCGTGGGTGACGAACGTGAGATCGACGTCAGCTTTCGCTTGCTGTCAGCGACCAATCGCAACACCACGGCTTTGCTCGACGAGGGACTCCTGCGCAAGGACCTCTACTTTCGTATCAGCACGATCAAGATTAGAGTGCCTCCGCTTCGTGAACGTCTCGACGACGTTCCGTTGATTGCGACGCACTTTCTCAATCGCTTTAACTTTCAGTACAAGAAGAAGATTCGCGATCTTTCACCCGCCACCGTGCAGCGGCTGCTGCGTTACAACTGGCCGGGTAATATTCGCGAGCTGGAGAGTGTGATTGAACGGGCGGTGTTGTTTTGTTCTGAAAGACAGTTGGAGCCTGATTGTCTGCCCGAGGAGTTTCATCGTCCGAGTTTGAGCACGTCTTCATTTGTAATACCACCGTTGGTGCCGATGGAAGAGATCGAGCGCGAAGCAATCCTGCAAACACTCGAACGCACTTCCGGCAATGTCAGACGCAGCGCGCAGATCCTTCGCTTTCCGCGTCCTACCTTCTACCGCAAACTCAAGAAACTCGGTATTACAGTCGAGCGTCCCGCGTAGAGTTGTGGTCCGGATCATGATTCACCCTGGACCACAATCGCATCCTATGTCTCACGCTGAGACATGCCGTCGATCTCATTTTCCCAACATCAGTAATTAAATCTGTGGTCCAACCGCGAGGCATGGTGGTTGCACAGTGGCCCCCTTAACTCACTCGAGTCACCTCGAGCGTGGTCCAACGACAGACCGAAACGCGGAGGAAAGGAAGATGAAAAGCAAATACTACATGCACCCGAGGAGAAAGTTCTCCTTTCTGCTCTTGTTATCCTCGCTTCTACTCTTACTACCCGCCCTGAATGTTCAGGCACAGACACAACTTATCGCACCCATTGACGACGGCGGAACGATACCGCTTCCATTGCCGTCGCCTACACCCCTGCCCGTCTGCAGCCGCACCATCAAGGCTGACGTCGTCGCGCTAGACCAGGCAATCATGTACAACCGCCTCGGAGCAATAAATCCGGGCGGCATGATCTACGCGCTCAAACAAGACGTCGTGGCGATCGATGCGGCGAAGGGTCTTGTCGCCGGCAACGTTCAGTTGCGCTCTGACAAGAGACCAAGACCGATCGTACTGCGGATGAACAGTGGCGACTGTCTGCGATTAAGCTTCACCAACCTTCTATCGAGCCTTCCGAGCGACGATCAACCCGCAACACGATTTGCGGGTATTCACGTAAACGGAATGGAGCTCGTAGGCGGCATCACTTCCGATGGCTCGAACGTCGGTACCAACACACCGAGCCTCGTAGGTCCTGGCGCAACAAGGATCTACACCTTCACCGCAACTCGTGAAGGAAACAATCTGATGTACAGCACCGCCGCAACTACAAGCGGTGAAGCAGACGGCGGTACGCTGGCCCAGGGCCTATTCGGCAGCGTCAATGTCGAAGCCAAAGGGGCCGAGTGGTATCGCTCGCAGGTCACACAGGACGACATGAAACTGGCGCAAACGGGCACGACACCGGGCGGCCAGCCGGTCATCAACTACGACGCTGTGTATCCAATCGGACATCCGAAGGCCGGTAAACCGATCCTCAAGATGCTCAATGGCGACACGATCGTTCATACCGATCTCAATGCGATCATCACCGGCCCAAACAAAGGACGTTTTCCGGCGGGAACCTTCAAGTTCAACCAGACCGAACCCGATCGCGAACGTCCATTTCGTGAGTTCACGGTGATCTATCACGATGAAATCAAAGCCATACAGGCGTTTCCGCAGTTTGAAGATCCGGTCCTGAAGCACACGCTGCAAAGCGTTCGCGATGGGTTCGGCATCAACTACGGCGTAGCGGCTGCGGGAGCGGAGATTCTTGCGAACCGGCTGGGCGTCGGCCCGATGTTCAACTGCACCGAGTGCAAGTTCGAGGAGTTTTTCCTTTCGTCCTGGACGGTCGGCGACCCGGCACAGATAGTTGACGTGCCCGCCAACGCCACTGACGCAAACGGAAAGCTGATCCCGGGAAGAAAGGCCACCAAGGTCCTGTACCCGGATGATCCTTCCAACGTGCATCACAGCTACATCGGCGACCCGGTGAAGATGAGAGTCGTTCATGCGGGACCGAAAGAACATCACGTGCACCACTTGCACGCGCACCAGTGGTTGCAAACTCCTGACGACGATAATTCAACTTATCTCGACAGCCAGAGTCTTGGACCAGGCTACGCATTCACGACCGAGATCGCCCACGGCGGCACGGGCAACCGCAACCAGACTGTCGGCGATTCAATCTTCCACTGCCACTTCTACCCACACTTTGCCCAGGGCATGTGGGAATTGTGGCGCGCACATGATGTGTTTGAAGCAGGAACGGTGCTCGACGCCAAGGGAGTTCCGGTCCCCGGATCGCGCGCTTTACCCGATGGCGAAATCCTGGCCGGCACACCGACACCCGCAATCGTTCCCCTGCCAACACTCGCAATGGCTCCGATGCCGACCGCGGGCGTGCCCGGCTATCCGTTCTTCGTTCCCGCCGCGGCAGGACATCGCGCTCCGAAACCACCGCTCGACACGATCGACGACGGCGGCTTACCGAGACATATCATTACTGGCGGCACTTTCGTCAGCGTTGAAACCCGTCTCGACTTCAGTAAAGAACTCATAACCGCGGTGGCGCAAAAGATCGCGGAAACCGGAACGGCTACGGAAGTGGCCGCGATGGTCTATCACGAACAACGTTTCCATCCGAGCTATAAGCCCGACGGCACAGCCGCCAGCTTCCTGCTCAATGGTCAG
>DATJKO010000215.1:0-3804 GCA_035491355.1 Pyrinomonadaceae bacterium | reverse complement strand
GGCAACGGTAACGGCAACGGCAACGGCAATGGCAATCAACAGACTGCGCCCGCGTTGGTGAAGAAGGGCGAGTACGAAAATCTCAGCGGCTATTTCAATCTCGACAACGGCACCGGCAAGGTTCGTGGCGTTTACATGCAGGGCAACGAAGGTATACGCAGTCTCTTCCGCCAGTGGCTCGCTCCGTTCAAAGACATGGGCGCGAATACGCTCACGATCTCGAACACGGGCGGTACGGACCACCTGTCGTTCGACGGGATCGGGTTACCAGGATTTCAGTTCATTCAGGATGAGATCGAATACGACACGCGGACGCACCACTCGAACCAGGACGTCTTCGATCGTATTCAAGCCGACGACATGAAGCAGGCTGCGATTATCATGGCGGCGTTTGTTTACAACACCGCGATGCGTGATGAGAAGCTGCCGCGCAAGCCGGCTCCGGGTTCGCGGTAATTCGTAAGATCCGTGTCATCCGCGTCTTTGTTAGACACGGATGACACGGATTCCTTACTGGTCACGCGTGGGTTGATACTTCGCTTCTGGCGCGTTCGGCAGATGACCGCCGATGAAGTTTTTTAACGACGTGATCAGCGCCGGCAACACGAGCGTCTTCGCTGTGTTCGACAACTCCTGAACGAAAGCATTACCGATACTTCCAGCTTCATCCCGCACTCGTTCGTAAGCGTGCGTGTTGGTGAATCGTTCCAAAATACCGGGGCCCTGCTCCGTCGATCCGTTTCCCGACTTCCCGACGAAACCGGCCGCGCCAGCCACTGCACTGCTGTGTGCGCCCAACACCGGCTGCGCCGCATAGCTCTTCGACTCTTCACCATACCGATCGATCGCCGACGAATACCGGTCATAGTCTTCGCCCTTAAACGTGTTGGCAATGCAATAGCCCGTCAGAAACCCAACACCGAGAGCACCGGCGCTCCAGGTCACGGGGCGTCTCTTGAATTGCTCGCGCCAGTCGAGAGTGTTCTTCACTGCTTGAACCTGATTTGCCACGGTCTCTTTGATCTCCGTTACTGTCTGTGAAATAGAGTCCCGCGTATGATCGAGGCGTCGCTGAAGTTCTTCTTTGGAAGGCTCAACAGACGGCTCCTGCACGCGGGCCAGTCCTAGAGTTCGTTCTTCAGCCATTCTTTGTCCTTTCTCAGTTCCTGAACTGTTCGTTTCGGCACCAGGTCTTGTTTGGCGAGCCGGTTCTTCACGACGAGCACGACGATCGCACCCACAATCAGATAGAACCCGCCCGTCGCGAGAAAACCTAGTGCATAGCTCGCGGGCTGAGTGAAGTTTGCGCGCGCAAACAACGTTGACACCGCGAAAGCAATAGCCACATTCAACAGAGCAAACCCGACTACAGCGACGGCCGCGCCAAACGCAATCATGGCAGCGCCGCGCGCGTAGGCATTTGCCTCCTCTCGGATCTCCACTTTCAGGAGTGCGAGCTGAGAGTTAACCAGCTCCATGATGTTGTCGCCCAAGCGACTGATGAGATTCGGCAGGCTTTCGTTTTCCGCGGGCACGAGACCCGCGGGTTCAACGTTCATCAAGCCTTTTCTGGTTGCCGCCATGATTGTTTGCCCCCCGTTATAAATTGACTACCGTCTGCCGCGCACGATCAATCCGAGCACTAAACCGACAGCGGCTGAAATCAAGAGTGCCTGGCCTGGTTTTCTGCGCGCATACTCCTTCGCGTTTTCAGCGAGCTCGCCGAGATCCGCGTTTTGTAGATCCTTGAACTTGTCGCTGACTACGGATGCTTTGTCGGCGAGATAGTCTTTTGCGTGCGTCGCCGCGTCCGACAGTTTTTGACCGTACTGTTGAGCCAGCGCAGGTGCGGTTCCGGCGCCCGTGCCGCCGCTTGAAGTCGCGGGGGTGCCCAATGATGTTCCTGAAGTTCCGGTGTTGCCGAGCGAGCCGCCGCTGGTTCCGGGAGTTCCGGTAGTAGAGCCGGTATTTGGTTGATTGGTGCTTGGGTTATCTGGCATTGCAAATCTCCTTTTTGGTAACGGATTAATTCGTTAATAGGGGAGCAACACTTGTGCCGATGCGTAGGTGTTGGGAAAGGTGGCAGGATGCGCGCATCTTGTTGCGAAAGGGTACGAAAAACGTCACGTTACAGATCGGGATTGATACAAGGGTGAGACCAACAAATACTCCACTTGACACATCTGAATGTAGCTGGTAAGTAAGTACTTACTTTGAGCAGAACAATGAC
The DNA here is from genome assembly GCA_035491355.1 of Pyrinomonadaceae bacterium. GTDB lineage: Bacteria > Acidobacteriota > Blastocatellia > Pyrinomonadales > Pyrinomonadaceae > PSRF01. Next base: position 1,574 of record DATJKO010000215.1, on the reverse strand, counting down.
TACAAACGATGGCGTGAGCGGTGCACGCATGGCTGGAGAAGAGCGGCGGCTACAGATACTGAGAATAGCCGTCAGTCTCTTCTCCAACCGCGGGTTTCGGGGCACCACCACCAAAGAAATTGCACAGGCGGCCGGCGTTTCCGAGGCGATGGTGTTCCGCCATTTCGCCACCAAAGAGGAACTCTACGCCGCCATTCTCGACCACAAAGCATGTCGCGGCGGCGAACAATTCGACCCGGAAAAAATGGCCGCCGACGGCATCAGCCGTAAAGACGATCACGCCGTTTTCGAAGCGCTTGCGCTTGGCGCGCTGACGCACCACGAAAACGACCCGGAGTTTCAACGTCTGCTACTCCATTCGGCGCTCGAAAAGCACCAACTGGCGCAGATGTTCATCGATCAGTTCGTCAAACGCGTTTACGAATTCCTCGGCGGTTACATCCGCAAGCGCCAGCGCGAAGGCGCGTTCATCGATATCGATCCCGCGATCGTCGTGCGCTGCTTTATCGGCATGGTGATGCACCACTCACTCAACAACAATCTGTGGGATCCGGATCGTCGCCTGCTGAACATCTCGAATGAAGACGCCGCACGGCACTTCACCAACATTCTTCTAAATGGAATTACTGCTCCTGCTGCTAAACCAGAGAAGGGGCGAGCCGGCTCAAGAAATGGCTAACACAATGCTCTCGCAAAGAAACTTGAAACTCCTCGCCGTCGTGCTGTTGTTGTTTGCGGCGGCCACGTTCTTCGCTGCCTGTGGACGGTCAAACGCAAACGGCAAGACGGAATCGACTCCGGCGACCGCAGCACCGCCCGCTGTCGAGGTCACCACCGCGGGCGCGATCAAACGCGACCTGCCGCGCTTCTTTGAAGCGACGGGAAGTCTCGCGGGCGATGAGCAAACCGACGTCGCGCCGCAAACGGCAGGAAAAGTTGTTGCCGTTGGCGTCGACATCGGCAGCCCTGTGCGTCGCGGACAGATGTTGGTGCGGCTTGACGAGACCGAGTTGAAGCTGCACGTCGATCAAGCGGCGGCCCAGGTCGAACAAGCGAAAGCCGCAGTGCGACAAGCGGAAGAGAAGATTGGTTTGCGATCCAACCAGGCATTCGATCCGAACCGGGTCGCGGAAGTTGCGGCGGCAAAAGTCACACTCGACCTGGCGGAAAAGAACCTGACGAGGGCGGAAAAGTTGATCGAGTCAGGCGACGTGTCGCGATCGTATTACGACGACGCACGAGCGCGGCGCGATCAATTGAAAGAGCAGTACGAAGTGCAGCTCGCCCAGGCGCGACAGAACTTTGCAGGCGTACAAGTGGCGCGAACGAACGTTGCGAATGCTGAAGCGGCGCTGGCGTTGGCGCGTAAGAATCTTTCTTACGCCAACATCCCGTCGCCGATCGATGGCTACGTGACGGAGCGCACGGCCGATCTTGGTGAGTACGTTTCGCCACAGCAGAAGGTCGCGACGATTGTTCGCACAAACCCGCTGCGCATTCGTATCGACATTCCCGAGCAGGCGATTCCGGAAGTGAAGGTGGGCCAATCAGTTTCGATCACGACGAGCGCGTGG
>DATJKO010000214.1:0-2161 GCA_035491355.1 Pyrinomonadaceae bacterium | reverse complement strand
ACACGAGGTCGTAGATCTCGCGTTGCGCCGGCGTGTAACGCCCATTGATCGGAAACGTCCGCGTGATGTCTGACGCATAACCCTTGTACTCAGCGCCGGCATCGAGCAGCAACAAATCACCGTCGCGCAATTCGGCGTTGTTGTTAATGTAGTGCAGCACCGTTGCGTTTGCACCGCCGCCGACGATCGACGTGTAAGCCGGACCAGTGGCGCCGCGGTTGCGAAAGAGCTCTTCGACCAACGCTTCGATCTGATACTCCTGCATCCCCGCACGCACCGCTTTCATCGCCAGGACGTGCGCGTCGGCAGCAATGTCGGCGGCGGCCTGCATGATCTCGATTTCTTCCGGAGTTTTCAGCACCCGCAGCTCGTGAATGATCGACGCGGGATCGACGATTGTTTCCGGCGGATGGATCGGCTTGCGGTTCAACGATCGCTGGCGAGTAATCTCACGAATGATCGTGTCGTCGAGCTCGCGGTTCACACCGAGCCGGTAATAAAGGACATCGGAATCGTTGAGAATCTCGGGAAGTTTCTGCTGAAACTCAGCAGCCGGAAACGCCGCGCCTGCGCCAAACTCGCTCATCGCGCCCTCGACACCCGCACGCTTACCGTCCCAGATCTCTCGTTCCGGATCGCGCGGGCGAACGAACAACGCAAACTTGTGCGTTTCTGACGGTTTGACGACGGCGATCGCGTCTGGTTCTTCGAAGCCAGTCAAGTAAAAGAAGTCCGAATCCTGACGAAACTTGTAGTGCGTGTCGTTGGAACGAGTAGTCTCGCGGGCCCCTGGAATGATGGCTACAGAGCGCGGAGCCATGCGTCGCATGAACTCTTCAAGCTGCGATTTGATCATGTGCGGCATTGTACCTGAACCACTGATTTAATAGATAATCAGGCAGCTCATGAGCACACAGACAGTTCCAACATCACGAAGTCGCGACGTCGTGTCTCGCAATCCGGCCACGGGCGAGGAGATTGGTCGTGCGGCGCTGATGACCGCGGCCGACGTGGTCCAGTCGGTTCGCTTCGCGCGCGCCGCACAACCGGCGTGGGCAGCGCTTTCGTATCGCGAGCGCGCCGCGTATGTCCTGCGAGCACGCGAACTGGTCCTGGCCCAAACGGAAGAGATCGCGAAACTCATCTCACTCGAAACCGGCAAACCACCCGCGGAAGCGATCTCGATGGAAGTTGTTCCCACTCTCGATCTGATGAACTACTTCGCACGCAACGCCGAGAGCATGTTGAAACGGCAGAAGATCGACATCGGACAGTATGGGTACCTGGGTCGCTCCTCGTACATCTTCTACAAGCCGCTGGGTGTTGTGGGGATCATCGCGCCGTGGAATTTTCCGTGGGCCACACCGCTGGACGAAATCGCGATGGCGTTGATGGCCGGGAATGCGGTCGTGGTGAAGCCCAGCGAGTTGACGTCGCTCACGGCCCTGAAGATTGGCGCGATCTTCAAGGAAGCGAAACTGCCGGAGGGGTTGTTGGAGATCGTTACTGGTGATGGGTCGACTGGCGCTGCCTTAGTCAACGCGCGCGTGGACAAGATCATGTTTACCGGCAGTGTCGCGACGGGCAAGCGGGTCGCGGAAGCGGCGGCGAAGCAGTTGACTCCGGTCGTACTCGAACTCGGCGGCAAAGACCCGATGATCGTGCTCGAAGACGCGAACCTCGAAAACGCTGCCCGGGCTGCGATCTGGGGCGCCTTCTGTAACTCGGGACAGGCCTGCGCTTCGATTGAACGCTGTTATGTGCATGAATCGATCGCGCAGAAGTTTACCGAGCTGGTGGTGAAAGAGACGTGTGCTTTGCGACAAGGCGAACCGGCGGTCGAGGGTGTCGATGTCGGCGCAATGACTAACGAGCGACAACTACAGATCGTCGAGAGTCATGTCAGTGATGCGATCGCGAAGGGCGCGCGGATCGCGACGGGTGGGAATCGATTGAACGATACGGGCGGCTGGTTTCATGAGCCGACCGTTATGATTAACGTGGACCACACGATGGAGTTGATGACCGAAGAAACGTTTGGTCCTGTGCTGCCGATCATGACATTCAAGACCGACGACGATGCGGTGCGTCTGGCGAACGACAGTATTTACGGTCTGACTGCAGCAGTCTTCACGAGCGACATTCGTCGCGGGCGCCAGCT
>DATJKO010000213.1:0-1578 GCA_035491355.1 Pyrinomonadaceae bacterium | reverse complement strand
CGCTCTTCGCGAGTAGCTTGACCCTGTTTGCCGGTGAGACCGCCGCAAACGTCAGCGCCACTGCCGAGGACGGCAATCACATTCAATACCCGCTCACGGTTGAGTACGTCGGCAGTGTTCCCAATCTCTCAGGCGTTACGTCGGTCGTCGTGCGTCTCAACGACAACCTCGTCGACGTAGGCGATGTGCTGGTGGGAATCACCGTGCACGGCCTGAGCAGTAATCGCGTTCGCATCGGCATTGGTCACATCGGTGGTGGTCCACCCGATGATACGCCGGTGCCGCAAGCAACTCCCGAGCTCGGATCCGGCGCGAGTCTACACGGTAAGCAAGTCTTTCCGTTCGATAACGCGTGGAACCAGGACATCTCGAACAGTGCCGTCGATCCAAACTCAAACAACCTCATTGCCGGCATGGGTCTCACAACCGGTTTGCATCCTGACTTCGGCACAGTTTGGAACGGCGCACCTAACGGCATTCCTTACATCGTCGTTGCTGGTAATCAAACACCGGTACCGATCAACTTCACCGCGTTTGGTTCGCAAAGTGATCCTGGTCCATACCCGGTTCCGCCCAACGCGCCAATCGAAGGTGGTTCAAGCAGCACCGGCGATCGTCATGTGCTCGTCATCGATCGCGACAATTGGAAGCTCTACGAAATGTATCGCGGGTTTCCAATAAACAACGGCGCGAGTTGGAACGCTGACTCGGCCGCGATCTTCGATCTCAATTCAAATGCTTTGCGGCCTGCGGGTTGGACGTCCGCAGACGCGGCTGGTTTGCCGATCTTTCCGGGACTCGTGCGTTACGACGAAGTGTTTGAGCAACAGGAGATCAAGCACGCGATTCGCTTCACGGCGCAGATCACACGCAAAGCTTACGTCGCGCCCGCTCGTCACTGGGCCAGCACAAACCTCAGCGTCGATCGTCCGCCGATGGGAATGCGCGTGCGCATGAAAGCTTCGGTTGATATCTCCGGTTACTCACCGGCCATGCAAGTGATTCTGCGCGCAATGAAAAAGTACGGCCTGATCCTCGCCGACAACGGCTCGAACTGGTTCATCAGCGGCGCTCCCGATCCGCGTTGGAACGACGACGAACTCAACACCCTTAAAGGAATCAAAGGCGCCGACTTCGAAGTGGTCAAAATGGAAAACCTCGTCACGCCATAATAGGCCACGGATCCGTGTTTATCTGTGGCTTATTTCTGTCCTTCCGTCGCAACGTTCTTTCGCGAGCCGTTCAGTTGCTTCATCAACTCCTCGATCGCCGCCTCGAGTTGACGATCGCGTCCCGCCAGGACGTCCTCGGGTTTGTTGTCGACGAGCATGTCCGGCTGAACGCCATAGTTTTCCATGTTCGTATGCTTCGCATCGGCGAGAAATACACCGACTCCCGGCGTGCGCACAGTTGAACCATCGATCAAGCTGTAGCTGCCGGTTCCGATCACCGCACCCATCGTCGGCGTGCCAATCACCTTTCCGAGCCCGAGCGCGCGGAAACCCGCCGGAAACATCTCCGCGTTTGAAGCCGAACGCCAGTTTTGCAAGACGGCCTTTGGTCCAAAGAACCCGGCGA
>DATJKO010000212.1:0-8464 GCA_035491355.1 Pyrinomonadaceae bacterium | reverse complement strand
GTAATGAAATCCGAAAACACCTGCGTCTGACGATCTCTCAACATCGTTTCCTTGATGCGGTCGCGCTCGCCGCCAAACGCAGCCATGTTCGCGCTTTGGCGTTTGACGAGGCCGAGGATGACCCATTTATCGTCGACTTTGATCGGCGTTTTGGTGAACTCGCCTTCTTTCAATTTGTAGATCGCATCGTCGAGCACTTCGCTCGCGCCTGCTTTACCGAGAGTCGACTCGCGGCGGTAGCCTTCTTCCAAACCTGAATCGAAACCTTCCCGTTCACCGGCAGCTTTGATGTCGCCCGGGCCAGTCAGACCAGCGATTATGTCTTTGGCTTTTTGTTCGATCTGCTCTTTCGCGCGTTGCTGCTTCAGCGTGTCGCCGAGCTTCGCCTTGACTTCATCAAACTCCGGAATGCGCGGTTCTTTCTTGTCGAGCAGCATCGGAATACTGAAGCCGTCTTTGATGCCGGTTACTTCACCGACGTCGTTCGCGTTGTTGAGCGGCGTCAGCGCTGATTCAAACTGCTGATTCACACCGACGTTCGGCACGTCGTCGCCCGCCTTGATGTACGCGGTCTCGCGGACCATTTCCGCGGGCGTCATGTTCGCTTCCGCCGCAAACTCCTGGGCCACTTTCTGCGCGTCCTTGGTTTCCTTCAAACGGCTTAGCATCTTCTGCGCAAGCTGGAACGCGACGCCGTAACCCCGACGGTTGCGCAACGAGACCAGCAGTTCCGGTTTCGCTTCCGCAAACGTCTTCGGGACTGAATCACCACGACGCAGGATGTACCAGTTACCGCCATAGCGAACCGGAATGTCAGACATGTCGCCCGGCTGCATATCGGCGACGCGATCGTAGAGACCGTTTATTTTGTTGGGGTTCTTTTTGAATGGCGCCAGCAGGTAACCATTGTTTCGGGCCGTCGCCGGATCTTCCGAGTGGCCCCTGGCGGATTCCGCAAAGGCTGCTTCATCGGCCTTTCCTTCCGGACTACGCAACTTCGCAATCAGGTCCTTCGCCTTCTGCTCGACCTGCGGATCCAGATCTTTGTGCACAACTTTCAAAAGAATCTGCTGGATCTTGAAACCCGCCTCTTTGAATTTCGGATCAAGATGATCGTACTCGGCTTTCAGATCGGCGTCGGAAATCTGCAGTTTGGAAGCTGCCTTTTCCGTGTTGACGAACAGATAGCGGATCTTCTTTTGCGGCTCTTCAAAGCGAAAGTCGTTTTTGTGACTCTCGAAATAACTCCGCATCTCTTCGTCACTCGGCGCCAGTTTAGACGCGAGTTTGTCGGTTGTGAGCGAGATGTAACTGACGTCGAATGAATCGTTGCGACGACGATACTCGTCTTCGATCTCTTCTTCCGACACGTTCACGCTTGCAGCCAGGAACGCCCGCAGTTTTTGTGTTGATAGGATCGCCCGCTGCTCTTTCTCAAACGTCTCGACATCGCCGTAACGCTCACTCACGCTCTTCTTGTACTTCTCGATATCGAACTTACCCGTGGCGTCTTTGTAATCCGCACGGATCTTGTCGCTCACTTCGGCGTTGCTGGCTGATAGCCCCAGCCGGTCGGCTTCCGCGAGCAAAACGTACTGGCTGATCAGCCGGTCGAGCACCGCGCGGTTGCCAAACTGGGCCATCAACTGTGGTCCGTACTGCGCAAACTTTTGCCGCTCACGCGTGAGATCAGCCACGCTGATCGTGTTCGAACCCACTTTCGCGATTGTTTCCGTGTTGCGCGAAGGGTCGATGCTGCCGGCAGAGCGTCCGGGGGCATAGAAGAAGATCAAGCTGACCGCCATGAGAACGGCGAAGCCGAGAATGACAATATTACGGGTTCGTTCGAGTCGTCCGAGTTGTTTGAGCATGGTTTAGTACCTTTCAGGCGAAGGGCGGATTGTAAGGGAGACCCGCGAATTGCTGCAACTCTCAGCGATCAACGAGGGGTGATACTTTTAAACCCTCTCTGATCCCTGTGGCGCAGACGATAGTTTTGAGCGCTGATTGCTCAGAACGGAATGCGGATGCTATTTTACTGCCCCGAATGGATTCAATTGGCGGCGCAAATTGGTTGTGGTTAGGCTTTACTCTGTTTATTTTGACGATGCTGAGCCTCGATTTGGGGCTCTTCAACCGCAAAGCTCACACAATCAAATACAAGGAAGCATGGATATGGAGTGGCGTTTGGGTAACCCTTGCGTCGATCTTTGCCGCGCTCGTCTTCTATTACCAGGGCCGCGTAAGAGGATTTGAATTCGTCACCGGTTACGTCGTCGAACTGTCATTATCGGTCGATAATCTGTTCGTCTTCCTCCTGATCTTTTCCTACTTCAAAGTCCCCGCCAAGTTTCAGCATCGCGTGCTTTTCTGGGGCGTAATGGGCGCACTAGTCATGCGCCTGACAATGATCTTCATCGGCAGCACGCTGATCGAGCGCTTCCATTGGATCATTTACATCTTCGGCGCCTTCCTCGTCTACACCGGCATCAAGATGTTCAAGCAGGACGAAATCGAGATCCAACCCGAGCAGAACCCGGTCGTACGATTGGTGACGCGAGTATTTCCGATCTCCCGCTCTTACGACGGTGAGAAGTTTTTTACGACTACTAACGGCAAGAAGACGGGCACCCTGCTCCTGCTCGTACTCGTCGTCGTGGAAGTCACGGACCTCGTTTTCGCGGTGGACTCGATTCCCGCAATCTTCGTCATTACACGAGATACGTTTATCGTCTACACCTCCAACGTCTTCGCCATCCTCGGCCTGCGGTCGATGTATTTCCTCCTGGCCGGCGTGGTGGACAAGTTTCGCTACCTTCGCTATGGCCTGGCGATAGTGCTCGTCTTTATCGGTATGAAAATGCTGGTCACAGCGCTGGGTCTCGATATCCCCATTTGGGCTTCGCTTGCCTTCGTTGCGCTGGTCTTGATTGGGTCGGTACTGCTTTCTTTGAAATTCCCGCCAAAAGACACCGAACACGGAATCGGGGCTGATTTACCGCCGGATTTTGATGGCCCCGCCAAGGACTAACCAAAAACCTGCGATTTTTCGACATTGATAAACATGTTGAACGGCGCTTCGGTCGTGTGTTAAATTCCAAGCCGGTAGTGTTGCTGCCACGGAAATCGGTGGTTTGAGTGCCACCGACATCATTTCGGACTCACACCCATCGCGTGCGGCCCAGACAGGTGCCTTAAAACCGCACACGTTCTCAGTTTATCAGGCCCCTCTTCCTATCGGTCAGCTCATGGTTGCCAATAAAACCAGTCGTTTTGCCTTTGATTGGTGGATTGTCGAGAAGCGCTTTCTATATCTCGTGATCGCCATTTTCCTCCTCTGCGGCTGCGCCGTAGGGGCGGCAGTCTACGTCAAAATCTACGGGAATCCCTTCAAGAGTCTGGTCGAAATCAAGGACCCGTCCGGCGCCCGGTTCGTCTCGTTTGAAGGGGACGTCCGCGTGATCAGGGCGGCCACTCGCGAGACCATCGCCGCGAGCGCCGACACTGAACTCTTCCCGGGCGACACGGTGCAGACGCAGGCGAACGCCCGCGCGCGCATTGGTCTCGCCGACGGCTCGATTCTTTTGATCAAACCCAACAGCACCATCATCGTTCGCGACAACGCCAAGGCTGACGACGGCAAGCGGACGAATGTTCACGTCCGGGTCGATAGCGGTCAGTTGTCCGTCCGTACGGAACAACAGGCCGATGGCACGACGAACGTCGTTGAAACGCCGAAGACGAAGAACACGATGGGCCAACAGACCAACGCGAGTTTCGGCGTCAATCCCGAAGGTACTGAAGAAATCCGAGTCTCGACTGGTGTGATCGAAACGACGAACGGTGCGGGTGACAAAGCTTCTATCAAAGGCGGCGAATACGTTTCGGTAAACAACTCCGGACGACTCTCGCCCGCACAGAAGCTGCTCGACGTTCCGCAACCTGCGACGCCCCACGATCTCGAGAAAGTCTTCGTTGGCGGAAACGGCGCCGCGAATGTCCCGCTGAGATGGCAGCGGCCGCAGTCAGGCGTTCCGGCTTATTACCGCGTTGAAGTTGCAACCTCACCATTCTTTGTTGCCGATGGAAAAGTGATTGAACGCGATCAGCTAGTCGCAACCGAACTGGGTGCGACCGACTTGCGCCCGGGTGTTTACTTCTGGCGCGTGAGAGCGACGGCGTCGAGTGGACAGGCGAGCGACTGGAGCGATCCGCTCAAGTTCATCGTGACCACGCGAGGCACAGGATCGCAGGTGTCCGTTTCGGCCCTGAGCGCCGAACTGCTCGGCGGAAATCTTTATCTGGTTCGCGGACGAGCAGAGCCGGGAACGACGATACGCGCCGGTGGTCGCGAAACGATCGTTGCGACTGACGGAACGTTCCAGGTCCAGATCAGCGCCGCACGCTCGACCCGAGAAGTGACGGTGGAAGCACAGGATCAACGAGGGAACAGCAGCCAGTACAAGGTGGCACTTTCGGGCCGCGTGGCACGCGGCGATTAGTGAGGACCAGCAGAGAGCATGTCGAGTCACGTGATTCTATTGACGGACGCTCATGAAGCACCGGCCTACGAGTTAATCGAGGCGTTGCGTGCGGCTGGTGTGAAGACGCTGATCGAAGGTTTGCGTGAAGTTGAAGTAGAGGTTGCGCTGGCCCAGCAGAAGAAAGGTCAGCTTCCGCCGGACTCCGAAATCCCGCCACCGCTTGCCGTGCTTTACGAAGTGGTGCCGGGCGCGGACATGGTTGAACTGCACACCGCGATCGATCACGCGCACGCGTTTTGGCCGGGAGCGCCGTTGGTCGCCTGTCGCCGGCATACGAATGGTTATCAGAGTCTGAACCTGCGCAGTCTTGATACGGCGACGTTGAAACGGCTCGGATTTATCGCGATCGCGGATAAGTCGGCTCAACTCCCTGCTCTACTCCGTGAGATCGAAGCGAACGGCACCGCCGAGTTGAGTCTCGACGAACCGGAGGAGACGCCCGCCGAAACCGGTTCGTCGTCGCTTCCTTCGAAGATCAAAGCGAGTCACTTGCGGGCGGCTTTCGATCTCGTTGCTTCACTGCACTTCATCGGCGATCAAAACGGCGCCGCGAACAGTGCGCTGGCTGGATTGGAACGACTCGTCCGCGCCGACCGTTGGGCCATCTATCTTTTCTCGGAAGCAAAGGGACTCGAAGAGTCACGACTCGAAGCTGTCGCCGCTAGAAAACCGGGGCAGCCGAGCAGCGTTAAGTCTGAAGAAGAGTGGCGCCGTAGACTGACGGGCGAAGCAGATCTTCCGCTCGGCTCCGAAACGAGGGCCGCAAAACGCGCAGCCGCGGGCATGGGAATCATCAAGCGGAAGGAGCGCGGACAATTCGTCGTCGCGGTCCCGTTGATCTGTGGCGAACGAATACTCGGCGTGCTCGAAGGCATTCGCGAAGGCTCTGGTTCGCGTGCGTTTAAGAAACCCGAAGTCGCACTGCTGGATTCACTGTCGCTGCCGATCGCCTCGGCGCTTGCGAACGCGGTGCGAATTGCGGAAGCGGAGCGTCTCTCGCAAACTGACGATCTGACGAAGCTGCACAACGCGCGTTACCTGCGCCAGTTCCTGCTGAACGAAATCCGTCGTGCGCGTCGTTACTGCACGAGCGTCGCGGCGCTGTTCATCGACCTCGATGACTTCAAACACGTGAACGATGAACACGGTCACCTCGTCGGCTCGCACGTGCTGATGGAAATGGCTGCCGTGATTCTCTCGTCGATTCGCGATACAGACGCAGTTGCACGTTACGGAGGTGACGAGTTTGTCATCGTCCTGCCTGACACTGGAACCGAACTGGCGGGCCAGGTCGCTGAACGTATTCGCCAGAAGATCCTCAGGCACACCTTCACCGGTGGCCGCCGTTTACAACTCTCATTGACCGCGAGTTTCGGCGTCGCGGCGTTTCCGAAGCACGCGTCCTCCCCGCAGCAGCTCATCGCGTGCGCCGACACGGCGATGTACGAAGCAAAGGCGGCGAACAAAAACTGCGTCCGATTCGCCGCGGACCTCGCGACCTCACGCGACCCAGTCGTCCCCGACTTCATCAGCATCGAAACAGAGATCGAGAACTTGAATCCGGCTTAGGCAAACTAAGCTAAACAGTGTAAAGTTTCCGGTTTACGGTTCACGCCTTAACGGTGTATCTTAGGAGGTCGGACGTGTTCGTGCTTTGCCGCCGATCCCACCCGAAAGTTCCAAACTAACAACCACGGGAAGTGAATAAGTCTAGTGGCTTTTAAATCTATCTTTAGTCTGTTTTCCAGCGATTTGGCTATCGATCTGGGAACGGCAAATACCCTGGTTTATGCGAAGGGACGCGGCATTGTCGTTTCAGAACCCTCAATCGTCGCTATTAATAAAGTAACCAATCAGGTCGAGGCGGTGGGCCGCGACGCGAAAGACATGTTGGGCCGAACTCCCGGCAATATCGTTGCCATTCGTCCAATGAAAGACGGTGTGATCGCTAACTTCGAAGTGACTGAGAAGATGTTGCAGCACTTCATCCGCAAGGCCCATAACGGCAAAACATGGGTCAGCCCTCGAGTTGTTATCGGTATTCCCTCGGAGATCACACAAGTCGAACGTCGCGCGGTCGAAGACTCCGCGTATCGCGCTAAGGCTTCCGAAGTTTATCTCGTCGAAGAAGCGATGGCCGCGGCAATCGGCGCGGGACTGCCGATCACCGAGCCGCACGGGAACATGGTTGTCGACATCGGCGGTGGTACGACGGATATCGCGGTGATCAGTTTGAGCGGTATCGTCTACTCGCGCGCCGTGCGTGTTGCCGGCAACGAGATGGACGAAGCGATCATTCAGTACATCAAACGGAAGTACAACCTGCTGATCGGTGAACGGACCTCGGAAGCCATCAAGATCGAACTCGGCTCCGCTTACCCGCTGGACGAACCACTCTCGTACGAAGTTAGAGGTCGCAACCTCATCGAAGGCATCCCGAAGACGATTACGATCACCGATGAAGAGGTGCGCGAAGCACTCGCAGATTCAATCTCGACGATCATCAACGCGGTCCGCGTGGCCCTGGAAAGAACCCCGCCCGAACTTTCAGCCGACATCGTCGAGCGCGGTATCGTTCTGACTGGCGGCGGCGCATTGTTGAAGAATCTCGACAAGAGACTCTCCATCGAAACCGGACTGCCGGTATCGCTCGCCGACGATCCCCTGGCTTCGGTAGTCCTGGGAACCGGAAAGATGCTCTCCGACTTCGACTTGCTCAAGCGAGTGAAGTGGGAAAACACGATGACGAGTGGTATGTAAAAGCCACGGATTACGCAGATGGCTTCGGTTCGCACACAAAAAGAGATTCGCCAGCGCGCCCCGCTTTGGCTCATCTTGCTACTCATCATCAACATGGTCGCGATGGCCGTCGACGCCCGCGACTCTGACGGACAGCAAAAACTGCTGCGTATCTGGACGCAGACGTTTGCTTCGCCTCTCCAGAATGTTTCCTCAAAGGCGAGCGGCGCAACCTCTGGTTTCTTTCAGCAGATCTGGAACTTCCGTAGCACTGCCCAGGAAAACGAACAGTTGAAACAACGCGTGAGTGCGTTGGAAACCGAGTTGAACAACGCCAGGCAGGCGGAAACCGAGAACGAGCGATTGAAGTCACTGCTTGGTCTCAACGAACAAAGCCAGATCAAGACGATTCCGGCGCGAGTTATCGCCCGCGACCCGTCGGTCTGGTTCAACACCATCACGATCAACCGCGGCAGCAGTTCAGGCATCGCAGTGAACATGCCGGTGGTGACCGGCGGTGGAATCGTCGGTCGCGTGATTACGGTCAGTCCGTTTGCCGCACAGGTGATGCTGATCACTGATGAGAAGGCGGGCGCCGGTGCGGTGGTCGGCCAGTTGGGCCAGTCAGGCGCGCTCGGTTCGGTGCGTGGGCGTTCCGATCTCGGCGTCGGAATTATCGAAATGCGTTACGTTTCGGGTCTTGAGAAAGTAGAGCTAAACGACACCGTGATGACGACCGGGCAGGATGGAATCTACCCGCCCGGCTTAAACGTGGGACGCGTTGTGGACGTGAAGAACGGCACCGCCACGCAGGCACACCAGATTCTAATTCAACCCGGCGCTCAGCTCGATCATTTAGAGGAGGTGGCCGTGCTTCTCTATAGCGCTCCTCAACGAAGTACCCCCCAAGAGACCCTGCCCAATGCTGAAAAATCCGGGAAGTAATAGCCATTGCCAAATTCCAATTGCCGATTGCGAGTCGGCAGTAAACGTAAGTCACGCCGTATGAGAGCCGTCAAAGTTAAGCACCAATTGGCACTCGGCAATCGACAATCGTCAATGTTCCAGCTATGCCGCCGCTGAAGTTAGCCGCAATTCTGATCGTTTCGCTTGCGCTCCAGCTTTCGTTGCGCTCTGTTTGGCCGCCGCTGGTCTATATCGACTTCCCGCTGGTGGTGGTT
>DATJKO010000211.1:0-4374 GCA_035491355.1 Pyrinomonadaceae bacterium | reverse complement strand
ATCAGTAAACCACGTGTGCTAGCGATGTTTCGCAATACGCCTCCGACGGGAATGTATCCAGCGCGTCGCTCGATCTGTTTGGCGTGACGCAGATCGATCAGGTCTACAACACGCGCGCGAAATCGTTCGAGTTCCGCATTTGGATCGAATCGCGTTGCATAACCACCGACGCCGAGATGCGTCTCTTCACCGTCGTGTGCGATCCAGGCGATGTAACCCGGTGCGATTTGCGGATCGAGAAAGCAGAGCAATCGCGGTGGACCGTCAAGCACCGCGCCCTCGAGCACGCTTTCAACGCCAACGATCCATTCGCGGTTCTGATCGAGTTGCAGATCGCGCGCGACACGCGAGCGTGCGCCATCGGCGCCGATCAAATAGCCAGAGGTGATCGATTGTGTGGTTGACGAAGAGGCAGAAACGAGTTGGACCGTGAGCTTGTCGTTTTCGGCTGTGTGGCAGGCATAGCTCGTGTTCGGCAACCAGTGAACACCCGCGTGTAAACACTGCTGCAGGTAACGCTCGTAGAGTTGGCCCATTCGTCCTACGCGAAACTCGTCATACTCGCTAACGAACTCCAGCGGACGAAGCGCGGGTGAATAAAGCGTAACGTGTCTGACCGGTGGTCCCAGACAATCGTCCGGAATGTCGAAGTCGACGAGCGTGCGGCGGACAAAGATGCCAGTGGTGTGAATCTTTTGGTCGAGTGTGTTTTTGCGATCGACGAGGAGCACGCGGACGCCCTGGCGGGCGAGCAGTCGGGCACACTGCAGTCCGGCGAGTCCGGCGCCGATGATGGTCACATCGTAGTTGTTCATAAACACGCAAAAGTTCTTTGCCGCGCAAAGTCGCGAGGCAAAAAAAGAGACGGGTCGGCACTAACTGTTTCGCATTTGCTTGATCAGCGATTCCATGTGACTGACGTAGTTCTCGAGTGCACTGCGGCCCGCGGCGGTCAATTTGTATTCCGTCTTCGGCAGGCGGCCTTCGAAGAATTTCGTGCAGGAGATGTAACCCGCTTCTTCGAGTTTGCGTGCGTGCACACTGAGATTGCCGTCAGTCGTATTCATCAGGTTCTTCAGCTCGCTAAACGTCAGCGACTCATTGGCAGCGAGCGCGCTGATGATGCCCAGGCGCAGGCGCTCGTGGATCAACCGGTCGAGATTCGGCGCCGCGCTCTTTTCTCTCGCCGGAGCAGCTTGCGTATTGGAGACTTCAGCGATTGCTTTCTGGGGAACGCTCTTTTTTGCGGTTGATTGTTTAGCCACCGTATTTCCTCACAATAATTGCACCGAAGATCAGGTGCAGGCCGCCGAAGCCGGCAGCCATAAAATAATTAGCAAACGAAGGCGGGGCGAACAGCGCGGCGGCGCCCAGGGCCATGAGACAGATGCCCATGATCGGCACCACTTTCACTGAGTACATGCCTCCGGTGATCACGCCAGTGCCATAGAGCAACAGCCACACACCGGGAATCGCGTTGGTCATTCCCGCCCCGACCAGCATGATCGTCAGCAAGCCGCCCGCAAGCATTGGGGGTGTCAAACTAAATACTGCCTTGCGTGCGGGACCAGAGCCGAGCGGCATTTCGATCGCGCGTGCTTTTCGGTCCATCGACCAGCCCGCGATCAAGAGCGAGATCAATCCCTCGGCGATCCAGACTGCCAGCCAGTATTTGAAAGTCGATTGGAGGGCCGCGATGGCGGTGGCCAGCAGGGCGGTGACGCCGATAGCGATTGCGCCAAAACCGGAGATACCGGTGAAGGCGGTCGCGCGCTCCATCGTTTCGCGGATGTAACGCAGATTATCCATGGCCCGATCGTGCAGGGCCGGTGGCTCCGTCTGGGTCTGGGAAACGAGTGGGACCGGCTTCATCGTACAGGCATGTTACGCCCGCGCCGGACTTGCGTCAAGTACTTTGTAGGGTAAAGACGATGAGCATTTTCCATTTGTCATTGAGCGTTTGTCATTTTTCATTTCCTGAGAAGCTCAGCCGCAAGTGACGCCCAACAGGACAAAATGAAAATGACGAACGGTAAATGCGAAATGGAAAACCTTCAGCCGGCGGCTCCGCCTTCCTTCACGCCAGTGAACTCGTAAGTCACATGCAGTTTTAGAGCGCCTTCCGAGATTTCGGCATGCACGTCTTTAGCGCGCGCTTTCACCACACCGTTGCTCCCCTTGACCGGAATGCTCAACGACAACTGCTGCTCGCTTACCAGCACTAACGGATTCACTCGCTGATTGATCGCGCCCTGCACAATCGGAGCAAGGAGCGTGTTGGCGATGGGATTCACGCCTTCAAGATTTATACCCTGGACGTCGACATAACCGTAGACAGTTTGCGTCGCCTGGTCGAACGACAACTTGAGGCTCGTTTGCGCCCAGCCTTTGAACTGAATACAACCGCCGATGTTATAACTCCCGGTGAAAGCCATCGGCGCCATCACCTGTCCATTGTGAAATTGAACGCCAGTCTTCACCCCACTGCCTTCAGCAAGCAACGTAATCGAGTTGCTACACCCGCCCTGAAACAAAGCGGGTGTAACTTGCTCGGTTGAATTTCCGTTCAGTCGTCCCAAGCGAAACGTTGGCGTTCCCAGTCCGGTGAACGTGGTCGCCAGCACGGCATCGATAAAGCTCTGTTCGAGACCGAGGACCACGGTAGCCGGCGGATTTCCACCCTGTTGCGGTGGCCCAACGACAGTGCCTTGCACTGACTTGGCCCTTGGCGCACCCATGAAATACATGGCAGTGCCGCCGCCTAACAGTATTCCCAACAGGAGAATGACAACGTATCGCATCGGGGTGCTCCTTCTATCTAGGGGACACGCTCGCAGCAGGCGAAGCGCTTACGGTTGGTGATGGCGACGGCGGTGGCGCACTGTTCATGTTTGTCAACAGCGTTCGCAACACCGCTGCGACCGTGTTGGTGATGGCGTCCACTTGCGCTCGCACTTGTTGTTCTGAAACTTTGCTATAACCCGTCGGTACTTCGAAAAACGTCGGTTCGACGCTCGTCGTGATGTCGCGCATCTCGGCGACGATCTTAGCGCCTTTTACACCTTGAACATTACCGCTTGCTTCACCAAAAAGTTCCGCTCGCAGCGGCAATCCGGTGTTTTTGTCGACGTAGATAAACGACTCGGTGTGCACTTCGCCCGCCGAAGTCTGCGTTTGCGACGTCCGCGCATAGCGATATTTCAACGCCGTTCGGCCGTTAACACTTTCCTCGCCGACGGCTTGGATTCCCTGGAGACGATCCAGGTAGCCGACGAGTTGACCCGGCGTCATTAACTTGTGCAGTTGAAAGCCGGTGGCGGCGGGTGTTAGTTCCGCATACTGTTTTCGCGCCGGCAGGATCGCGTAGTGAGAACCGGCGTGGTCCAGGTAGATGAGATCTGACCCGTCGGGTAGCTTGAACATCACGCGACGATCCTCGCCGCTACGGGCCACGTCCGCGGACAGTGTTGGAATGCCGACGGTCTTTTCGCCGCCCTCGGTTTCGGCAGTGAACACAAGCGTGCCGCGATAAGTGTCAGGCTCGCGTGCCGCGAGTGCTGACGGCGGCGCCGTCGCGTTGACGTTCGTATTGAGGTTGGTTGTGACGCTGGTGTTGGTGTTGATATTGGTATTTATGTTGGCGTTCGCTTCCGGACCCCGAGCACATCCACTCATTGTGAAAACAGTAATTGAGATAGCCAGGACGAGGACAAGGACCGGCGGCCTGACGTCGGTATTTTTCATCTTTACACTCTCCGCGGGAATCGTGCTTGCGCACGACGTTAACTACTCGGGGGTGATTAGGGAAGGGCCATAGCATAGCACGAGCGCGAACCATGCAGAAGTGTGGGGTTGATTCGTGCTATTTTGACGCGACGTAATTGTGCTTAACGCCGTGGCGACACGGACATACGAATCAGATATAGGAGGTCTTTGCATGAAACAGATCGCGCTCGTGTTGTTCATCGGCTTTGCGTTATCGCTTTGCAATCTCTCCGAAAAGCTCCACAAAGGCGGTTCCGCGTCTAACTCTTCCGGAGGTTCAGTCAGCGACAATGCCGCGAGTCCCGAACACGCGCAGCCAACCGCGGCGCAAACGGCCGCGATTGCAGGTGGCCAGGGAGCGAAGTGGGACCGGCAGGGCATATCGTGGACCGTACCGCCGAACTGGACCGAGGAGCAAAACGAAGCCCAGTCGTTCATGTGGCGATCCCCGGGTGCTGGTGGAGCGGCAAGCCTGATTGTCAGCATTTCGCCGATGGCTGACGAGTTTCCCATGGATGTGAGTATTCAGTCGTTCTTCGACGGCGCGAAGACGCGAGCGAAGAACGGTGAGATTGACGAGTTGAAATGGGTTGAAATCGACGGACTAAA
>DATJKO010000210.1:0-6063 GCA_035491355.1 Pyrinomonadaceae bacterium | reverse complement strand
AAACCACCGATTAGTCAGTGGTCGTTCGTCAGTGCCGTCAGTGGTCAGTTGCTCCGGAGTTCGATTGACAACTGACTACTGACAACGGAGAACCGACCAACTAGCCGTGTTGAACCAAACGTTCAACATACTTCGCGATGACGTCGACTTCGAGATTCACGCCGTCGCCGGGCTTCAGGTGCGACAGGTTAGTGACCTCCCAGGTCTTCGGAATGATCGCTACTTCGAAGTAGTCGTCGGCGAGGTTGGCAATGGTCAGGCTGATGCCTTCAACGGAGACCGAGCCTTTGAAGACCAGATACCGCCCGATCTCCCTGGGAAAGGCAATGCGGACGGTCCACGACTCGCCATGATCCTCGACGCCGGCGAACGTTCCGCGAGCGTCGACGTGCCCCTGGACGATGTGGCCGCCGAGGCGTGTGGCGGGGGTGACGGCGCGTTCGAGATTTACGGGCGTGCCGGGGTTTAGATTCCCGAGAGTTGAACGGGAGAGTGTTTCGCGTGACACGTCTGCCGCGAACGAATCGCGCTGGACGTCGAGCGCCGTGAGACAGACGCCGTTGACGGCGATCGAGTCGCCGTGATTTGTGCCTTCTGTGACAACGTTCGCACCGATCACGAGGCGGGCGTTCTCGCCGCGCATGTCGATGCTGCGGACCGTGCCGAGTTCTTCAATGATTCCGGTGAACATGTTCCATCATGCGCTCGAATACAGCTTGAATCGACAAGCCGGTTGAGTCGATCACGATCGCATCGTCGGCGATCTTCAGTGGCGAGTCCGCCCGGGTTGAATCGCGACGGTCGCGTTCGTTGATCTCCGCGAGTGTTTGCGCGAGCGTCAGGTCGGGATTCGTAACCTGATCTTCAGTGAAACGGCGCTCGGCTCGTTCTTCCGCCGCGGCGTCGAGGAAAAACTTGATGTCGGCATCGGGAAAAACGACCGTGCCGATATCGCGGCCATTCAAAACCGCGCCGCGACTCCCCATCTCGCGTTGACGTTGCACCATCGCTCGTCTGACACCCGGAATCGTCGAGACAATCGACGACATCGCGGTTATGTCGTCTTCACGGATACGTTCGGTGACGTCGCGGTGCGCGAGCCGGACTCGCAGGGAATCGGGATCGCCCTCGAGATCGATGCCGGCGCTTTGGGCCAACTGCGTGACGGCGACTTTGTCCGCCGGATCGAGTTCAGCATCAATAACCGCGAGTGCTACGGCGCGATACATCGATCCCGTATCGATGTAGAGAAGATTCAACGCCTTCGCCAGCATGCGACCTAAAGTTGATTTGCCGGATCCGGCCGGGCCGTCAATGGCGATGATCATTGCTCCCTACACAAACGCGGCAAAGACTTCGTTCGACATCAGCGCGCCGTTTCGCGTCAGTCTGATTAGGTCGCCGTCAAACTCGACGAGTCCTGCTTCGCGAAAGCGATCGAGATCGTCTCGATGCTCGGCACGCAGATCGACTCCAAACAGTTCACTGTATTCACGCAGATCGACACCACGCATCATGCGCATGCCGAGAAACAGTGCTTCAGCGCGAAGATCTGCCGGGCTCAGTAACTGTTCATCCACAATTGGCGATGCGCCTTGCTCGATGCTCTCAACGAATTGCATAACGTCGCGCTGGTTGGACCAACGTCTGCCGTGGCCATCAAACGAGTGCGCCGAACAACCAAACCCGTAATACGGCGCGCCGGTCCAATACTTCGTGTTGTGACGTGAACCAAAACCGGGTTTAGACAGATTCGAGATCTCGTAATGCTCGTAACTCGCGGCGGTCGCACGTTCGATCATCCACTCGTACATCACCGCCGCCAGATCCTCATCCGGCACTGGCTGCAAGCCACGGCGGATGTGGTCAGCCAACGGCGTTCCTGAATGGACTTCGAGCAAGTAAAAGGAGAGATGCTCGGGTTGTAGCGCCAGCGAGTGTTCGATGTTTCGTTGCCAGCCTTCGAGAGTCTGCCCGGGAAGACCTGCGATCAAATCAAAACTAACGTTGTCGAAACCCGCGGCGCGCAGTTCGTGAAAAGTCTTGAACGTGTCGGCGGTAGTATGCGAACGGCCCAACTTCGCCAGTTCCGCATCGTCAAACGTCTGCGCACCAAAGCTCGCGCGGTTCACGCCGAGACTTCGAAACGCACGCAGCTGATCGTGCGTCACGGTACCGGGATTCATCTCCACTGTTATCTCAGAACTACTGTCGACGTCGAACTCACGATGCACCTTCGCGAGAATCCGATCGAGTTGGTCCGGCGTCAGCAGCGAAGGAGTACCGCCACCGAAATAAATCGTATCCACACGTGCGCCCGCATTCTGCGACGATCCGATTTCCTGAACGACGGCGCGAACATACGTTTCCGCAAGTTCACCTTGATAAAGCCCAGTGGCGAAGTCGCAATAGGAACAACGCGAACGACAAAATGGGATGTGGATATAAAGCCCTGCGAGAGTCATTTCATTTTCAACGGATAATAACACGCACTGTACGATTTCATTGGTCACTTGTATCGATTTCAGAACTCACACCGCGCATGTTCAGTGCATGATCGCGAGCTTTTGAATTGGCACACATGTTGTTTATCTCTCAAGTAGCTATCAAACGGCCGGCGTAGGTTGTACTCCGGTCAGGACCATTAATTACCAAGTGGGAGGATAGAAAACATGGCACATGACAGAATGACGAACGACGATCTCGATCGGAACATGGGTCGCGCGGGCCAGGACGATGATCAGGATCTTGGCCGGCAGTCACCGGGACGCAACCCAAACGATCAGCAAAGCGGCCAGAAGGGCGCGGGCCAGAAACACAAACAGGCTGGTCAAGGCGCTGAAGAAGATGACGACGACTTTGGTAAAAGCGGCGGATCGTCAGGACAGATGGGCCGGACACCGCAAGGCGGTCAGAACCGCTAGCGAATAACTCTCTTCTTTACTACTCCACATTCATATCCGTGTCGCTCGTGGCAACGCGAACGACACGGATTTTTTATTTCAATCGTCTCGTGCTGCCGTCACCGCTGATTGATTTACTCATCTGGCGCGAAACTCGTTCGGCGCCGGCCATGACCCGCAGCAAGTTCTCACCGAGCACTTTTCTGATGTCGCGTTCGCTGTAACCACGCTTCAGCAACTCGTAAGTAATATTCGGCAACATCGAAACGTCTTTCGCGCCTTCAGGCCAGTCGTTCGCGCCGTCGAAGTCTGCGCCGATCCCAACATGATCGATCCCGGCGACTTTGATGATGTGCTCGAAATGATCGATTAATTTCGAGAGCGGCAGCGGCGGCAACGGATTCGCCTGTTCGAGTTTGTCGCTTTCTTCAGCAAGTCGTTCCGGATCGTCCTTGTACTTCGCGTCCAGCGCATCCTGCTGCGCTTTCAACCGCTCGTCGCGCGCTCGGCTTTGCGGCGTCACGGTCGTGGTATCGACAAAGCCACTGTAGAAGTTGACCTGGATCACGCCACCGTTCTTCGCGATCCGCTTCAACAGTTCGTCAGGGATGTTTCGCGGGACGTTACTGAGTGCGCGGGCCGAAGAATGCGACGCGATGATCGGCGCTTTCGAGATGTCGAGCACGTCGCTCATCGTATCGTCCGAAACGTGCGACACATCGATGAGCATCCCTAGACGATTCATCTCGAGCACGACTTCCCGCCCAAAATCATTCAAGCCGTTGTACTTCTTTTCGCCGCGTCCCGCGTCGGCCCAGTTGTTGGTGTTGTTCCACGTCAGCGTCATGTAGCGCACACCCAGACGGTAGAACTCGCGCAACGTCGGCAACGAATCCTCGATCGCGTGCCCACCTTCGATACCCATCAAACACGCTATCTTCCCCTGTCGCTTCGCACTGCGAATGTCGGCAACTGAAGTCGCAAACATCAGATCGCGCGGGTTGCGTTCGACGGCGCGATACACGGCATCGATCATGTCGAGCGTGCGTCGTGCGGAACCGCCGTGCTCGACGTACCAGGGACGGATGTAAAGCGAGAAGAATTCGGCGGTCAGTCCACCCTGTTTCATGCGCTCGATGTTGGTGCGATAAGGCACAGGCGGCGCGCCGTTGAGATCGAAATAGTCATTGGTCATCGGCGTCGTTATGTCGTTGTGCGTGTCGATGACGATGGCGCGACGGTGAATTTGCAACGCGCGCTGCCAAAGTTTTTCGTCGCGAGGCTCGGGGTTCTGGGCGTGGGCGGCGGATACAAGCAACAAAGTAAGACAAATCATACAAAACAGATTTTTGGTCGTCATGAGTTCACTCATAGTGCGAACGGGTGGCAGCCGTCAAGCACTATTGTGGCAAACCACGTTGCCGCTGCCCGCGCAGCGCATTATCATCAACCCGTCATGTCGATACTGATCGCTGAAGACAACGTGGCCCAGCGCCACTACCTGCGCGAGATTCTGGAGAAGGAATTTCCCGCGCACGTCCCCGTGTTCGAGGCCGCCGACGGCGAGGAAACGGTGAAACTTGCGCTCGCCGAGAAGCCCGACGTCTGCATTCTCGACATTCAAATGCCGAAGCTTTCGGGTGTGAAAGCGGCGCGGGCAATCTGGCGCGACTTCCCGACCGCCCGCATCATTTTCTGGACGCAGTTTCCGCACGAGATCTACATCAACGAGATTCGAAAAATCGTCAAGTCAGTCGATCCGCCGCCGGCGTACGGATTCATTCACAAGAACAATCCGGAGTCGCGGTTTCTGCGTTTCGTAGCAGCAGTGCTCGAAGACGGCGCGGACATGATCGATCCGGCGTTTAAAGACTCGTTCAAGCGTCCACTGTTGACGGAATTTGAGGCCGAAGCGCTCTACTATCTCGCGCTCGGACTTTCCAACTGGGCCATAGCACGGAAGTGTTCTTTGAGCCTGCGCGGCGTCGAGAGCCGGCTCGCAACGCTTTACGAAAAACTCTTCGTCAGCGTCGCCGAGGGCACGGAGTTAGAAGCGTACGAAAAGCTCGCCTACAACATTCGCACTCGCGCATTCTTCGAAGCGCTGCGTCGTGGCTTGCTCAATAGCGACGAACTCGAAAAGGCCGCGCACGATCTCGAAGCCTGGTTGCAGAAAGACCAGAAGCGTTTCAGCGAGGAACAGAAACGAGAAGCGGCGTCGAAAAAGACCAAGTAACACAGATGTGCACGAGCAGATCATGCTGGCTTCTCAGTCTTATCATCTGCGTCTGCGTCCTCGCGATCTCACTCGGCATTAACTCGTCAGCGCAAACAGGGGAACCGCAACCGCAGGCGTCACCCTCGCCTTCGCCGTCACCTTCACCATCGCCGTCGCCGACACCCATCACCGGACTGCACCAATGGGGCGCCGTCACGTTGTTTCACGGCCTGCCTTCGGATCGTGTTCGCGCCATCGCACAGACCAGCGACGGCGCGATGTGGTTTGGCACGGACGCAGGTCTCGCGAAGTTCGACGGACGTCGCACACAAACGATCAACGATCCTGCGTTGCCGGCGGGACGCGTGCTGGCATTGCAGACAGATCAGGAAGGCGCGCTTTGGGTAGGCACGGAAGCGGGCGCGGCGCGGTTTTATGGCGGCACGTTTTTAAAGGTAAACGAAACGGCGGGTCAGAGTGTGGCCACGATCCTGACGCCACAAAAAGGACTCGCCGTGATGGCGAGTGAGCAAGGACGCGTGTTTGAAACTCATGTGAAAGTCGTCACGACAACGGAAAACGAAGAGACAGTTTCGCGGACAGTTCTGGAGACTCGCTATCTCCTGAATCGGCCGCTGGAAAGCGCGGACCGCGACCGGCCAGGCCTACTGCCAATTACAGCCGCCTCCTGGACCACCGATCATTTACTGATCGGTACACAGAGCCGAGGTTTGATGGAAGTCTCGAACGGCGAAGCGAAATCAGTGCAATTGCGCCCGATGCTCTATTTCGTTAACGCGCTCGAACGCGACAAGAACGGCAAGCTCTGGCTCGGCGCGCGCGCAAAAAAAGAAGAACCGGGCGCGTTGACGGGCGACTCAGCTTCAGCTTTGAAGCGCACCGAGACACCAACTGGTCCAGTCTTGTCGCTGAAGTCGATCG
>DATJKO010000209.1:0-3601 GCA_035491355.1 Pyrinomonadaceae bacterium | reverse complement strand
AAACGGTTCCAGATAAATCCGGCTTCCCCGCCGATCGGAACGTTAGCGAGGTGAATTGTGCGATTGTTGTTCATGATAATTGCCCCCTTATCTCTCAGCTTATGAATGCATGCTTTCCCAATACTTCTGCTGCGCTTGTTTTGCCCAACGCCAGAAACGTCCTTGTCTGACGCTCGCAGACTCATCGCTGGACATGTCTTTGTGGACGTAAAGGCCGTTGCCGCTCATCTCGTCGATAACAAATCGCATCTCGTGCGAGTACTGTGCGGCGGGTTCGCGTCCTTCGATCTCGGCAGCGAGGTTGGCGGCCGCCACTTCACCCTGACGCACGGCCATGTGGCCCATTTTTGGTCCAGCGAAGTTGACGCAGTCGCCGGCGGCGTAGATTCGCTCCTGGCCCATCACGCGCATGTGCCGGTCGACCTGGACATATCCGTCACCTTCAGTGGCACCCAGGTACGTTGCGGCTGAAGATCCGCGAAACGGCGGTACCAACATCAGTAGGTTGAAATCGATTGCGTCGCCAGTGTGGGTGATTGCTGCGCTGCGCGTCAATAACTCGATCGGGAACTCTGTCAGCACTTCTATTTGTTTAGCGTCGAGTGATTCCCTGAGGACGGCGGCTGCGGCAACGTCGCCGAGTTCCGCTTCCAGCGTTTGCGGACTGACGGTAGTTATCCTCACGCGCTCGCGTATGCCTTTCGCTTCCAACAAACTCGCGAGGGCGAACGCTGATTCGTAAACCGGGACGGGAAGTCGTGCTCCGAAGCACTGACCGAGGACGACTCTACCTTCCTGCAAATCCGCGATCGCTTTTCCAAACTTGATTGCTTTATCGACGCTCATGACATGGTGGGCGTGCTCGTAGAAGCCAGTGATGCGCTCGGTCGCCAACCGCCGTCCCAGCGCGAAGACGAGATAGTCGTACGGGAGTTTTCCTTCGACCTCGCCGTGCGCGATCGTGATCTTTCGGTCAGACGGATGAACATGCGCGACTTCCGCTTCGACGAAGTTCACTCTTCGCCCCAACATGGCGTGGCGCAGATCAAACACGACGTCGTCGACCTCACACTTGCCAAATGCGAGCCTCACGAGCGCGGGGTAGAAAACGAAATTGTTGCGGCGGGAAACGAGCGTGATCTGGTGGTCGTCGCTCAGCTGTTGCGCGAGCCTTTCGGCTGCTACTACGCCGGCGAATCCGCCACCCAGGATCAAGATTTTTGCCATCGCGCCGTCGTCCTTCTCTCAAAGTCGCAGCCTGCTTAGCCCTGCGACTAACCTCCGGTCTGCACGACCCGTACCACGTAGTTTTTCGAGTTTTAGTTAGGATTCGACGGGGTCAATGAGGTGAGGGAAGCAAGACTTGCGGGGTATTGCGCAGGCCAGTTGAATTTTTCGCAGCGCTACTCCTTCAACACGGTGGCCAGGGTTTTGAGGAGTTTTTCAGCCGTGTAGGGTTTGTGCAGGAAGACGGAAACGCCTTCGAGCGCACTTTCGCCGCCACGTTGTGCCTGTCCGAGTCCGCTCGCGGCGATGATGCGAACCGTGGGATTCATTCGCTGCAACGCGCGGATCGTTGCCGGTCCGTCCATGAACGGCATGACCATGTCGGTAAGCACTACCGCGATTTCATTCTTCTTGTCTGCGTAGATCGCGAGTGCTTCCGTGCCATCGCTCGCAGTCACGACCTTGTAACCAAACGCTTCCAGTGTCCCACGCGTGATCTCGCGAATCGACTCCTCATCGTCGACTACGAGAATCAATTCCCCATGGCCCAACGGAACATCGGCCGGCAATGCAGCGGCATCGGCGGCGCCGGGTTTATCGAGTGCCGGCAGATACAACGTAAACTGACTGCCCTTGTGCAGTTCGCTATAGACGTTGATGAACCCGCCGTGGCTCTTCACGATCGTCAACGCGGTAGAAAGTCCCAGACCCGTTCCTTTTGTCATTTCCTTCGTGGTGAAGAACGGTTCAAAGATCCGGCTTTGAACTTCCGGCGACATTCCCGGACCGGTGTCAGACACACTGATCATCACAAAGCGTCCCGCCTTCGCTTCGATGTGCATGCGCTCGTAATTCTCGTCCAGCACAATGTTGTCGGCGGTAATCGAAATCGATCCGCCTTCCGGCATCGCGTCGCGAGCATTGACGCAGAGGTTCATCAGTACCTGGTGAATTTGCGTGGCGTCGGCTGAGACGATCCACAGATCACTGGGGATCTGAAAAGTGATCTCGATGGTTTTGGGAAGTGTCTCCCGGAGGATCTTGATGATCTCCTTGATCATGTGCTTCGGCTGCAACGGGACGCGCTCACCTTCAACGCCGCGGGCGAATGACAATACCTGACGCACCATGTCGCCACCGCGCTCGGCATTGGTGCGCAGCATCTCCAGCCACTTCCGGCTCGCCTCGTCTGTCGTCCTCATTTGCAGCATGTCGATGGCCATCAGGATTGGCGACAGAACATTGTTGAGATCGTGAGCGATTCCACCGGCGAGCGTGCCGATCGACTCCATTCTCTGCGCGCGGAGAAACTGTGCTTCCATGCGCTTCTTCTCAGTCACGTCGGTGTTGATGATCAGGATCGACTTCGGCTGCCCCTTGTCATCGCGCACTAAAGTCCAGCGGCTTTCAATGATGATCGACGCGCCGTCTCGGCGCGTTTGATGCATCTCGCCCATGTATTCGCCGTTGCGGAGGACCAGCCTCCGCGCAGTCTCAAACTGGTCCGACGGATGCTTAAAGATCAACTCGCGGATGTCTTTCCCGAGTGCTTCTTCCGAGGTCCAGCCGTAGATGTGTTCAGCGCCCTTGTTCCAGAACAATACTTTCTGGTCCAGGTCGCGGACCATGATGGCGTCCTGCGCCTGGTCCAACAGGGCAGCCTGCTCGCGGATTTGCTCTTCGCCTCGTTTGCGCTCCGTGATGTCGCTGCGAATCGCGACGTACTGGTAAGGTTTACCGTCAGCGTTGAGGAAGGGAACGATCGTTGTGTCGACCCAGTAAAAGGTGCCGTCTTTGGCCCGATTTCTTATTTCGCCGCGCCAGACTTTACCGCTCGCAATCGTGGTCCACAATTCCCTGATGAATTCTTTCGAGTGATAGCCGGAATTAATAATGCGGTGATCCTGCCCGAGCAGTTCTTCGCGCGAGTATTTTGAAATCTCACAAAACTTATTGTTGGCGAAAGTGATGATGCCGCGCTGATCGGTGATCGCGACGATTGCTGATTCGTCGAGGGCAAACTTGATGTCGGCCAGTTCTTTCTCTGACCGCTCAAGGGGATCTGCGGGTAGGCTTCGACGATCGCCTGATGGAGTCATAGCCATGACAATATGCGATCACATTTCGGCGTCGGCGGTTGCGGTGCGCGCCTCTTCGAGTTTCTTGAGACGGTATCTGAGCTGATCGCGCGAGATGCCGAGTAGCTCAGCGGCACGTGTCTGGTTGCCGCCACTTCGATCGATGGCTTGACGAACAAAAGAGAGCTCCGCCTCCTCAAGGGAGATGCCTTCGTGTGGCAATACGAACTGATTCGCAGGTTGATCGGCGCCAGCATGCGGTAAGGCGCGGGGCTCAGCAAGTAATCCTCCAGGCA
>DATJKO010000208.1:0-2292 GCA_035491355.1 Pyrinomonadaceae bacterium | reverse complement strand
AATGGCGCTTTGCACAGCACGCTGCTCGATCTCGCAGTCAACAATGCCTCCGAGCGTGGACTGCTGGGAATTGCATTGCATCCGAACTTCTCACAGAACGGTTTTGTCTATCTCTACTGGACGGAAAGCACGACCGGTGCGGACACCGCCAACATCGATCAGGTGCCGCTATTGGGAAATCGAGTCGATCGTTTCCTTTGGAACGGCGCCACGCTGACCTTCGATCGTAATCTGATTAAGTTGCGCGCACTCCAGCAGGATGCCGGTCAACCGGCGCGTGGCAATCACAACGGCGGTGTGTTGCGCTTCGGACCCGACGGCAAGCTCTACATTATCTTCGGCGACAATGGGCGACGTGGCTTCCTGCAGAATCTTGCCAGCGGTGGCCCATCTCCCGACGATCAGTTTGGTGGACCAGCACCTGACAATGCACACCTCACCGGCGTTGTTCTCCGGCTCAACGACGACGGGTCGACGCCAACAGACAATCCGTTCTTCAGCGCGACGACAAACCTTACGGGCGAAGCCGCAGCGAATGTGAAGAAAGTTTTTGCCTACGGTGTACGCAACAGTTTTGGCATGGACTTCGATCCGCTGAGTGGCGCGTTATGGACGCAGGAAAACGGCGACGATGCGTTCGATGAAATTAATCGCGTCGTACCGGGATTCAATGGCGGTTGGATACAGACAATGGGACCGGTGAGCCGGATCGCCGAGTTTAAATCGATCGAGAGCACATATGCGGCCGGAAATCTGCAGCAGCTTCGTTGGCCGCCGGCGAACATCGCGACAACTCCTCAGGAAGCGCTTTCGCGAATGTACATGCTTCCTGGCGCGCAGTATGTCGATCCGGAGTTCAGTTGGAAGTATGCGCTGGCGCCGTCGCCGATCGGTTTTGTTAAGGGCCGTGGACTCGGGCCGCAGTTTGAAGGGGACTTGTTCGTGGGCGCGTCGCGCACCACGCTGTTGAATGGGTTCCTATTCCGCTTCAAATTCACCGCTGACCGCCAGCATTTTTCATTTTCGGATTCTCGACTCGCGGATCGAATCGCTGACAACGTCGACAAGTTTGACCAAACGGAGAGTGAGAGTCTGGTGATCGGACGAGACTTCGGCATCACCACTGATATTCAAACCGGACCAAACGGAAACTTATTTGTCGTCTCGCTTTCCAACGGCGCGGTTTATGAGATCAAGTCGAAGCCGCGTTTGTTGTTCACCGCGACGTTGACCGGTGCGCAGGAAACTCCCCCCAACAACTCGGCGGGTGCGGGCAGGGCCACACTGCTTCTTAGTCCTGATGAAAAGACTGCGCGCTTCTCGCTGACCTTCTCCGGTCTTTCGAGTGGGCAAACCGACGCTCACATCCACGGGCCCGCGGCGCCGGGCGTAAGCGCGCCTCCGGTCGTCCCGCTGCCGTTGGGCCAGATTAACGACTTGCCGATCACGCTGACTGTATCCCAGGTACAGGATCTGAAGAATGGTCTGCTTTACGTGAACGTTCACAGCACGAATTTCCCAACCGGCGAGATCAGAGGACAGTTTGGATCTTCGGCAGCGGTAAGTAGCATTCAATTCAATGCGACGTCGTACGTCGTGAGCGAAAGCGGCGGGAGCGCGACCATCGCGGTCACGCGCATTGGCAACACGACCAACCCCGTAACGATCAACTACGCCACGAACAATGGAACCGCCACGCAGCCGAGTGACTACATCAACGCTTCCGGATCGCTGCAGTTCGTCGCCGGCGAAACTGTAAAGACTTTTGTCGTGCCGATCATCAATGACGGCACAGTTGAGCACTCGGAGAACATTAATGTGGTCTTGAGTTCTCCAGGCAACGGCGCGATGGAAGGAAGTCCATTCACGAGCACCATCACGATTCTCGACGATGACAAACCGCTGATTCTCACGGAAGAGAACTCCTCGCGGGCCGCTGTCTTAGAGTCAGTGTGGTTACTGCGCGACCCGTTCCCGCTGGGAAACAGTTTCAACTTCAGTTCGGACGAGCACACGCGAATCACGTTGTTTGCTACGGGAGTGGAGTTGGCGGCCGGCGAGAGTCTGTCCTCCGTCGCCGTTCAACTCGAGGACGGTCAGAATCACATTTATCCTCTGGTGGTCGAGGATATACGCAAAGTCCCG
This sequence comes from Pyrinomonadaceae bacterium, assembly GCA_035491355.1. Taxonomy (GTDB): domain Bacteria; phylum Acidobacteriota; class Blastocatellia; order Pyrinomonadales; family Pyrinomonadaceae; genus PSRF01. The sequence goes on along the minus strand of DATJKO010000208.1, from coordinate 147 downwards.
GGTCTCGATTGGCTGTCGCAGATCGTCGTGCGACTACCCGATTCGATCCAGACGGAAGGCGACTTTCGCATCAGCATCACGTTTCGTGGAACCGCCGGCAACAAGCCACTGATCAGTGTTGTCCATTAGCCTTCATTGAAGCTTTTC
>DATJKO010000207.1:0-4883 GCA_035491355.1 Pyrinomonadaceae bacterium | reverse complement strand
GTCGTCCTTGAACGGGTGACCGTCGGGGGCCTTGTCCACGAATTTCTGCAGGTAATTGGCGGCGTCCTGAAACTTCGCTTTATCGTTTGCGGCGTAGAGCGAGAGTCCGGCGCCCAGGTTTGCGTCCGGGTTGTCGGGAGTCGTGGCCAGTATTGCCTCAAACTCTGCGAAAGCCTTTTCGGCGGCGCCTGAATCGAGCAACATCTGGGCAAGATCAAGCTGCGCCTTGCTCTTCTTCGCCGGATCGGTTTCGAGTGCGATGTAGTCCTTAAACGCGGCCACGCCGGCATCGGCCTTGGTTGGGTCGACCTTGCTGACGAAGAGTCGCATTGATTCGGCCTGCGTCAGCATCGCCGCGTACTTGTTGCCGTTGTAGCGGGCCAATTCGGCGGGATCAGTCGGAACCGTTTGGGCTTTGAGCAGGACGACGGCTTTGGCTGAAGCCTCGGAAGCGGCTTTGAAGTCGCCCTTGGCGCCTTCGACTGCGGCGCTCTTGGCGGCATCGTCGAGCGTCTTCGAACGGATGCTGGTGTTGTACCTTTCTACTCCGCGACCCTTTAGGGCGACGGCTCTGTTAGTCAGAATCGCGGGCTGTTCCGGATCCGCTGTCAGGCCTTCGTCAAACTGGGTGATGGCTTCGGTGTATTTCTGAATCGCCTGGTCGCTGTTATTGGCCCTGGACGCGACGGTCGCTGCCGAGAGGGCTTCGTTACCGGCTTTGAACGTACGGGCAATGATCTCATTTGCGGCCGTGATCTTCTTGTTGCCCTCTTCGATCTCCTTGTTCTTGCGGAGCAACTCTTCGCGTTTGGCTTTGTCGGCTTCGCTTTCACCGCTGTTGTTTCCACCGGATGCTGCATTGCCACCCGCTGCTGCGTTGCCGCCGCCGGCACTCTTGATCTCGTCCAACGTCAGTCGCTTGCCGCTACCTGGCGTGAGCTCGAGGTCGACCGGAATGCCTTTGCCGGCTTTAACGCCCGGCATAAAGTTCGGCGACGCGGTTGGATGGCTGGCGGCCACGACGTAAGTACCGACGAAGGGGATGCCGGCAAAAACCCACTCGCCTTTCTTGTTGGTCTTCGTGTTGAACTGACCTTTGATGTCGGTGCGGAAGACGTCGATCTGCGCGTCAGCAAGGGGAACCTTTGAGCCGTCGGCTTGCTTCATCATCACCGTGCCGCGGAGTTCGCCGACCTGGGCGACTGCGCCAATCGAAGCTGATAAAACAAGAATGGCAACTGCGAGCGCTCCGAAAATGTATCTGCCAATCATTTAAAGATTCCTCCATCTGCGTGGGTTCGCGCTGTCTAGACAGACCGATAAGATGCGTGCCCACTTTGTCTAGTTGTAACAATAAACCTACTCGGAAAAGTGTCCTAAACTTAATAACCTGAACGACTACTGTCAAGCACGTACGGGTCGTGTTCGGGCCATAATTTCAACTCAGCATTACTCAGCATATCTCTGCGTATCTCTGCGTATCTCTACGTTAGGTATGACGGTGCAAATCATTTAACGCAGAGGCGTAGGGGATCGGATCCGTCGTTCCTGCTTCACGAAACGCCCGCAGCCGAAGCGCGCAGGAGTCGCAGTTGCCACAGGCGAGATCCGACGACTGGTAACAGGACCACGTCAGGTGAAGTGGCGCCTGCAAACTTAGTCCGGTTTGGACGATCTCGGACTTGCGCATTCCGAGGACCGGCGTCCTGATTTCGATACGTGTCTCGGGTTTCGTGCCGACGTCGATCGCCTGCTGGAAAGCCGCGTAGAACTCCGGCCGGCAATCGGGATAACCCGACGAATCTTCCGCGACGGCGCCGATGTAGATCGCGTTCGCCTGGATCACTTCACCCCAACTCACCGCGGTCGCGAGCAGATGCGCGTTTCTGAAAGGTACGTAGCTCGACGGAATCGCACGTGCTGTCAAATCCGCGACGGTTACCGGGATACTGTTGTCAGTCAACGACGATCCGCCGATGCGCGCGAGGTGATCGAATGAGACCACGAGGCATAACCCGACGTTGAAATGATCCGCGAGCGACTCGAAAGCCTCACGCTCGCGTTGTTCAGTACGCTGCCCGTACGAGACGTGCAGGAACGCGAGTTCGTCGTTCTCCTGGTTCGCGATTGCGGCGGTGACGCAGGAGTCCATGCCACCGGACACGAGGCAGACGGCGAGACGGCGCTCGTTAGTGCTTTCGACTTCTTCAACTTCAGTCGCGAGTTCTTCGGAGCCGCCCATCAAACTCCTTTCACGTCTGGTCCCCAAATGTATTTGTGGAGCTGCAACTGCATGCGAACTTGCAGGCCGCTGCCGGCGACCCAGTTCGCGAGTTCTTCGAGGTTGACTTGTCCCCAGGCAGGCGAGATCAGAATCGCATGGGTGCGCGTTTGCAGATCGTGTTCGGCGATCACCTTCTTCGTGTAGTTCCAATCGGCCTCATCAACGATGACAAACTTCACCTCATCCCGATCGGCGCGCAGGCGTTCGAGGTTGGACCAATCATTTCGCGGTTCCTCGCCGGACGCTGGACATTTGATGTCGAGAATCACTTTCGCGCGGGGATCCAGACCGGCGGTCGAAACATAACCACCCGTTTCGACGAGCACTTCAAAACCCCCATCGCACAGACGCGCGGTCAATTCGAACGCCTCTTTTTGTGCGAGTGGTTCGCCGCCCGTTACTTCAACGAGATTGACGCCAAACGCGTGGACTTGATCCATCACCGCATTCAGCGACATATGTGTGCCGCCAGTGAACGTGTACTCACTGTCGCACCAAACGCAGCGCATCGGACAGCCGGTCAGCCGCACAAACGTGCACGGTCGGCCCGCATGGGTCGATTCACCCTGGATTGAGCAAAAGATTTCGGTGACTCGCAGCATGGCGTTGAGAGAATTCTGAATCTAGCGCAGCGGTCGGTGCGTGTCAAAAGACGGGTTTGTGCATCAAACTGGTCGCCGAGAGTGGTAGGATTAGGCCGCATTTCTGAGACTTCCGTGGAAACCAGAAGAAGCGACATCGCCGGTTTGCTGAACGAGGGCACGGGACGATTGCTGGCCCGGGCCGCGGACAACCGTTCGCTGAACCGAGAATCGCTCGCAACACGGATCGGCGGCGCCGTTGACAAGTATCTGCTGCGGGACGCTCCCGATGTGCCAGGCGATGAAATCTCGAAGTTTATCGATGAACTTCAAGCGGACGATCTCTGTTTGATCGTGGCCTGCGAACGCGGTGACGAAAGGGCCTGGGCGGAACTGGTCGAACGCTTCACGCCGGCAGTTCGCTCAGCGGCAAGGTCGGCAAGTTCTAGCGAAGATGCGGCGGAAGATCTCGCGCAGTCGATCTGGGCGGAACTCTACGGGCTGCGCACGCGCACCGACGGCCGGCCGGCAAGTAAGCTGGCCTACTATTCAGGACGCGGATCGCTTGCTGGTTGGTTGCGCGCGGTTGTCGCGCAACTAGCAGTCGACACTTATCGCAAGCAGTCGAAGCTGGTACAGACTGAAGAGGATGCGGATCTCGATCGACTGGCACATGAGGTACATGTCGCGGAAGGACAACCGGCGCTCGCGGGAATGCAAAACCCGGAAGAGTCGTTGTCGAATCGATTCGCCCGGACGGAGCTACAGCAGGCGTTGAGCAAATCGGTGCAGGAGTTGAACGCGGAGGATCGTTTGCTCGTTAAGCTTTACTACTTCGACAATCTGCGACTGCGCGAAGCGGGTTCGGTGCTTGGAGTACACGAGGCAACTGCGAGCCGCCGTTTGACGAGGATCCAGACTGAATTGCGCAAGCGCGTGAGTGAAATTCTGGTGGACGAGCGAGGTTGGACAAAAGCCGAAGCTGAGCGATCTTTTTCGGAGCTGGGGCAGCAACTGGACACGGATGTCGAGACGCTTTTGAACCAAAGATGATGCAAGGTATGGTGAAATTCACGTTCTTTAATTGGAGATGAGACCGGAACCGAACAACGATATTGATCTGCTGTTACGCCAGTTAACTCGGCGCAACGGAGCTCCTGTCTCTGAATTCGACGAGCAGCACCTGGATGCAGACGAGCTGAATTCGTATGTTGCGAATGCATTGCCGGCAGCGGCACGCGCTCGTTACACCGACCATCTGGCTGATTGTTCAAGCTGTCGAAAACTGGTCACCCAACTAAGCGCCGCACAGGGGCCGGTGCCGTCTGAGCATCGCGCTGGCGTGGTTGCGACGTCGGGCTTAAAAAGTTTTCTTGCGAGTTTCTTTTCACCGCTGGTCCTGAGGTATGCGGTGCCCGCGTTGGGCCTGATCATCGTTGCCGCAGTGGGCTTTATTGTTTTGCGTGACCGGCAGAACCGCGAGTCAGTCGCGTCACTCCGCGCCGGAGAGTCGAACTCGGTGACAGCGACAAGACCTCAGGAACAACCGACGCTTTCAGGCGGGTTTGTGGATGACTCAAAAACCGCACCACCCGCAGTACAGAAAGCAGAATCTGCACGAACGGAAACTCCGCCAACCGCCACGACACGCGCTGAGGCGAAAGCACCGGTCGCCGGCAAAAAGCTTGCTGACTCCGAAACCGCAGCGGCCGCGGAGCCACCACCAGCCGCACCAAAGGCGGCGTCCACTGAAGAGAAGAGTGAGGACCTTCAGAAGCAGAAAAAAGCTGATGTGGCGGAGCAAGCACCGGTACGTGGCGTCGCCGATCGTGAAGACAGACCGAGTAAGAACGAAGCGCGAGACACCACACCCCAGGCGTCGGTTACAGTCACGCCGGGTGGCACAGCGCAGCGAAACTACGAAATCAGATCGCGCAAAACGGGCGAAGCAGACAGTGCCGCCGGCGTCCAGTCATTCAAACGTACACCGGCAGAAAAAGAAGCGGACAAAGACACAA
>DATJKO010000206.1:0-5755 GCA_035491355.1 Pyrinomonadaceae bacterium | reverse complement strand
CGAGGAACTTCCGCGACCTTCAGAATATCCGTCACCACTGAATCAGGTGTTACACCGTCGAGCTCCGCCTCCGCACGCAACGTGAGTCGATGACGAAGGACAGGGAGCGCAACGTCGCGAACGTCGTCAGGCGTGACGAAGTCGCGATCGCGAATCGCCGCCAGCGCTTTTGAACACAACAGCAGCGCCACCGATGCACGCGGGCTCGCGCCGTAATAGATGAAAGGATGGATACGCGTACGACGAACTAGATCGACTGCGTAGTGTTGCACGCCTGGTTCCATACGAGCGCGCGCGACCTGCGCCCGGCAACGGATGATCGCCTCCGGATCGGGCAACGGTTGGATATCGACCTGGTCCAATCGCTTCGAATTGAAACCCGCGTCCCAACGCGCAACTACCTCGCGCTCATGTTCCTCACTTGGATAAGTCAGAAGTATTTTGAGCTGAAACCGATCGAGTTGTGCTTCAGGCAACGGATACGTACCTTCGTACTCGATCGGGTTCTCTGTAGCCAGCACGGTAAAGATCGGGGGCAGTTGGTAACCGTCGCCGTCGATCGTGACCTGACGTTCTTCCATCGCCTCTAGTAGTGCGGCTTGCGTCTTTGGCGGCGTGCGATTGATTTCGTCGGCGAGCAGGATATCGGTGAATATCGGGCCGCGGCGCAGGTTGAAGTTGGATGTTGCGATGTTGAAGACGTTCGTACCCGTGATGTCAGAAGGCATCAGGTCGGGCGTGAACTGTATGCGACTGAACGTCGCGTTAACGATGCGGGAGAGAGTTTTCACCGTCAGAGTCTTTGCGATGCCGGGAACGCCTTCCAGTAGCGCGTGTCCTTCGGCGAGCAACGCGATCACGATCTGTTCGATCGCGTCATCTTGTCCGACGATCACTTTCTGAAGTTCATGTTTGATGTGTGCGACAGTGGAGGCGACTGACTCGGGCATATGTGTTGTTTTGTACCTTGTACTCTCTGCTCAGTTTCGTCAAATCTTTTCTGCTGCCTGCCTCTCGTCGCGCGATCGCATGCGCAATCCGAGGTCTCGTTCAATCTTACGTAGACTTCTCACCAGTTGAATCGATTCGCGCGAGCTAATGGGCTGACCATTGATTGCGTCCTCGCATTTCTGCATCAAGGCCTCCAGTTCGTGTCGATCTATGGTTGACCGTTCCGCGATGCGCGTGGCGATCTCGGCATGTGAACTGTTGTAGTCGACGCCTGCGTAACGCGCGAGCACGCGCCGCGTGCGCGTGTAAATGTTTTCAATCGCCAGATCGAAAGCGCGTGACCGTTCCTGTAACTCGGCCATCGACTCCACAAACTCAAGACTAGAGCGCCGATCTACCTGCGGTAGCGGCAAGGGTCGTGCGAATCGTCGTCCGTTTGTCCAAAGTACGACGAGCACGAGGAGAACGATCTGTCCGCCTATCGCGAGCACAGGCGTGCCGGCGAAGTAGTGAGCGAAAGCGTTTCGCGTGACGCCACGGCCCTGATGATACTCGTCGAAGGCTATGAGACCCGGCGTTTTCGGCCCGCCCACCAAGTTGATTGCCAACGTGAGATTGTCTCTTAGTCGAATGCCGCTATTGGTAACGAGATATGGATCGCTGACCAACACGATGCGACCACTGCCGTAGGCATAGTCGAGCACTGCGGCGCCGCCGCTATCTCCGATATGAACGACGGGAGCGTAAGGCGACTCGTAGCTGTGGTCGTCTTCTACCGGATCCTCTGCAATTCTGACAGCTTGAGGCGGCGGCGTTGACTCCGTTTCGATTGTAGTATCGCTCTCAGTTTCGGACGGCTCCGGAGATGGGCTGCCGAGCACAGTATCGTCCTGGTGAATTGCCGGTCCGATACCGTAAGCGACCGGAGTGGGCGACGGTGTCGGCACAGCAGTAACGACGAAACGCGTCGCGAAGCGAGAAGGCAGCACGCTCTCGACCTTATTCGTCAATAGTGTTGGCTGTACCGGCTTGAGCTCCGATACCTTCGTAGTCATCTGAGCGATGTTGCCGGGATCGGTGTCGAAAGTCGGGGACTCACGATCCTTAGTGTTAATGGCCCATCCCTCTGTGGTAATTGGTGCGAACGTCGGGAAGCGATCGATAAGAATGAGACGGCCGCCATTCGCGACCCACTCATTCAGCGCTTTATGATCCTTGTCGTCAAATGGCACTATCACCTGGCCCACTACAACTAACGTCGACACCATGTGTCCCGAGTTTTTCTGCAACTCCGTCAACGGTTCACGCCAGCGCATGACTTTAAATCCCGACTCACTGAGAAAATCGTATAGCGCTCGCGTGCCGGTTGGACCGGAGTGATAAGAGGAGCGATTGGGACGGACCTCGAGATCGCGAGTCTCAGCCTCCTGAATGTGAGTGACCGTGTTGATGAGCGCGAGCACGCCGATGATCACTACGAACGTGAGTATGATTGTGAGTCGCTGGCGCATCGAGATCTAGATTGCGGTCTGCAAAGCCTCACGATAGCCGCTGCGAAAATCCTGCCAGTCGTTTGGAGTTGCCTGCGCGTAACCATACCAGTGTCGTTCAAAACTCTCCGTGAGTTTCTTCATTCGTGGATGAAGCTGCGGCAAACTGCTGACGGACCGTAGATAATCGCGGTTGGTCTTGTATTGGGCAAGACTGATCACATTGCGGTCGCCGAGTTCGACCAGCAGAGCGATGTAGCCTTTGCGAATTGCCGCTCGAAGATCGCCATTACGCGCCAGCATCTCCGCTTCCGACAGAAGATCGGTCGCAGTCTCTTCCGGTTTAAGCCGTTCGCCGAGAACGATTCGCGCTTCACGCTTCTTCCGCATTTTTAGTTTGAGCGGACGTTTGAATCGATTGAATAACAACGAGGCCACGTAGAGGATCAGCACCGCCGCTACAACGACGACGAGGATATATACAACGACGCTAATAAAACTCGCGCTGCGTGGTGCAACCCCGGAGGACTTTGGAAGCCATTCCGAGATCCAACGAAGGATCTTCAGGATCAGGCGTCCGAGAGCACTCTCGCCTCCCGGACCGGAGACATATTCCGAGCGTCCGAGAATGCTCTCGAGTTTTTGTTTAGCTGCCGCTTTGTCATCTCCAACGCTTGTCGATGTTTCGAGCGCTTGTGCTCGCTCGCGGAGGGCGCTCAACTGCTCTCGCAAACTGGCGAGCCTGGTCGGGCGTTCAGCGGCGGGCAGACGCAAGGCTTCATCGAGTGCCGTGTGCAGCCAGGAGTTATCAGTGGTCCATGTAGCGCCGTCGAATTCCACCGGCTGGCTTTGCGGTAATGCTGAACGAATTTCGTCGATGGCGTGAAGTGTGCGCGCCTCGTAATCCACGTCGCTCTCTTCGTCAGCTTTAACGCTAACGTAATCGAGTTCGGCGATTGCCTTGTCAAGATTCGTGGTGTAGTCGGAAAGCGGAAGCGCAAACGCGGGTGACGCGCTGAAGCAGAGCACGGCCAACAAGAGCAGCGAACAGAAGCGATGTTTGAAGGTGAACGTTCTCAACGCAGTCAACTGAGGTCCAGAATTCGATTTGACGGGCGTGGGCCGGGCGGCGGCGGTGGTTGACGCTCGCTCGACGACAGCGCCGTTCCCAACGGCGACATCACGTCGGTGTTCGGCAGTTCGCCCAGTTGGCGCGCAGCCATCAACTCGATGTCGTATCCTTCATGTCGCACTCGCTCGTCGACATAGAGTAACGACAGACCGAGCATCCAAACCGGCGTCAGCAGAATCGAGCTGAGCGGTCCGAGTACGCTATTGGCGATTGAGTACCAAACGGGCCAATTGGTGTCATTGAATGGATCAATGCCAACTACGTAGCCATACCACCCGAGCGGAACCACCAGAATCATCAACGCTGAGTAGGCAGCAAAACTCGTAAACAGCGTCATTGCCATCAACCGTCGCACGTTGCCACGCGCGAGACTGAAGCTTCGCGAGAACGATGCGATTACCCCTTTTCCTTCGACCAACATCACCTGCGGGACATAAGCAACTCGTCCGACAACGAAGAAGAAGAACCACAGCGACAGCAACGTGAGAACAATTCCCCCGATCACGCTCAGGACGATCGGGATCACATAGAAAGTGGTGGTCGATAGGAAAATCGTTGCCAGGACCAGGAACACGACGGCGAGGTACCACACCATGAACGTGGGGAAGAATGCGACGCAGAACCACACCACAACGATAAGCGAAGCTGCTACGAGACCCCAGAAGCGAGAACGAACGGCCTTGTAGGTGGCGCGAGCAGTAACAGGATCGTTGCGCAACAGATGGGCCACCAATGTTCGAGTTGCGCCACCCATGACGACGACCATAAACAGATAGCCGGCTGCCGTCAGTGCCGCAGAAAAGAACGTGAGCGTGCCGTACAAGGCCAGCTCCCCCATGTCGTCAGTAATGAAGAGACGTTGTATGGAAAGCGAGAAGACGATCCAACCAGTAGACGCGATGATCACCGGCGGCGCCGCAGTCCTGATCAGAACGAACAGATGCCGCCGATAAAGTCTGACGGCGCGATCGATCAGATCGCCGGCGCCCAGGGGTGCGAGAGGAAGTTGACTGGCTGACAACGTCGACATTGAACTCGTAGCTTTTAGTTCTTCGTCTGACTAAAACTAAAATCCGTCGGCTCGAGCGGTGAGGTAAAAGAGTACTCCTTCAAGTTGAAGACCCAATCAACGACGGCCGGTCTGACTTCCGACTGAATCGACAAGTGAAACTTGTAGGCGTGCGGTAGCGTCAAGCCTGACTCTGCTTTGAAATCGGCAAACTCTTCATAAGCTTCGATGCGCGTGGGCGAAGCCTGCTGATTCTGCGCCGGCGGTAATCCGGGACCGCCGCCGGCGATGCGACGCTGCTCGGATGGATAAACCGTACGTGAGTATTCAGTGCGCACGTGACGAAAGGTTTCAGGTTCGAAGTAGAGCGTGATCTTTACGTCCGAACCTTTGCGCGGGCTGTACTTCAGAGCGTGTAACTGATGATCGCCAATCTTCTTCAGACCTGAATACTCGAGCTTGGGATTCTTCTCCGCGACATTCAGCAACGGCCATGATTCCGTCAGCGTGCCGCCAACGAGTCCTTCTTTAAACAACACTTCGTTTTCAAGAAAGAACTGGGCCAAACATGTGCGTGAACCTGGTTTCAACTGACTCGTCCCAAACTTCTTCCCGTCATAACGCAGGGCCTCCTGTGGATATGCGCCCTCCTGAAAATTCATGTTGATGAGATTAGCGGCGTCTGTCGAAGCCATCAGGACGTCGCCATCGACCTGGCCTTCACCACAGAGTCGCACTGCGACTGAAGCACTTCCTTTGATTCTTGTTCCGTTAACGCGCGCTCTCGCTTCGGCGGTGCCGATCGATTCGAGATGTTTCGCCACGAGATCTTCGGGTTTCATTTTGTCGTCCGCCCGAGCCGGCAGTATGCAAACGACAGCTGCAAGCAATACGACGAAGGGCAGTGACAGTCGGGCTTTGGATAGAACGGGAGGCGTCATGGGTCTTTTCTCCGTTATCGAATGTCGAATGGGCGGTTCAGAACATGCGAAGAGTCCAACGGCATTATGCGGTATTTCGCGGTCGGTGCAAGAAAAAACCGGGTGCTGTGTGCGACCACAACACCCGGCTTCAAATCAAGTCTCGCGAGAGACTCTCAGATTGTTAGAACGTGAACTTCCACGAAAGCTGAAGGATTCGTGGATCGAACGTGGCGTTGATCTTGCCAAAGTC
>DATJKO010000205.1:0-4153 GCA_035491355.1 Pyrinomonadaceae bacterium | reverse complement strand
ACAACTGGATCCAGTGCTGATTACCAAACGTTTCTTGATTCACGTCCGCGTGCTGCTGAGAATGAGGCGGTGGAGTTGATGATACGTTTGAGTCGCGAGTTTGGCACGCGCGTTCATATCGTTCATCTTTCTTCGTCTGACGCGATTCCGTTGTTGTATGAGGCACAAGCAGATGGCGTCGCGATTGCTGCTGAAACTTGTCCGCACTATTTGCATTTCGCTGCGGAAGAGATCCCATCAGGCGCGACGGAGTTTAAGTGTTGTCCACCCATTCGCGAGCGTGGGAATCGCGAGCGTCTCTGGAGGGGATTGGCCGATGGAACGATCGAAATGATCGTGTCGGATCATTCGCCGTGTCCGGGGACGATGAAGGTGCGCGAATCGGGTGACTTCCTCGCAGCTTGGGGAGGCATTTCGTCGCTCGAACTGCGCTTGCCAATCGTTTGGACCGAAGCACAACGCCGCGGGTTCTCGTTGCATGAGGTCGCGAAGTGGCTCTGCGACAAACCGGCGCGGCAAGTAAACCTTGAGGCGCGCAAAGGAACGATCGGCGTGGGCCACGATGCCGACTTCGTCATCTGGGATCCACAGCGCGAGTTCACCGTCAACGCCGCGACCCTTTATCATCGTCACAAGATCACGCCGTATGACGGCGAACAGTTAACCGGAGTCGTGCAAAAAACTTTCCTTCGCGGCAGAAAGATTTATGACGACGGCCGTATCGGAGCGCAAGCAATGGGTGGTTTGCTGTTGTGAGACAATCAACCACAAAAAGGCACAAGAAACACAAAAGGCACAAGCCGGATTAGGAGACAGGTGACATGGATACCGTTCCTCACGACGGTGATATTTTCAAACTTTGTGACGTCATAAGAGAAACAAGTCTCGAGATTCACCGGTATTTGCGCAGTGGCTTTACTGAAAAGATTTATGAGAATGCATTAGCGCATCGTCTTAGAAAGAAAGGTGTCCAAGCAGAGCAGCAACAGTGCGTTAGAGTATTCGACGAAGATGGTACGCTCCTCGGTCTACTGAGAACGGACATTCTTATCGACAAGATACTGATTTGCGAGGTAAAGAGCTGCAGCGCGTTGGTTGATGCTCATACTGCCCAACTGCTAGGGTACTTACGAGCAACCCAGCTTCAACACGGACTGCTAGTCAACTTCGGTGGTCCAAAGCTTGAGATCAAGAAGTACATCCTGACCTAACATGTTTTTGTGACTTTTGTGCCTTTTTGTGGCTAAACCTCTTTGACGACAATGGCTTTTACAGAACTAATCGATCTCGCATCGGAGAAGCTCGGCGGAGCGGTGCTGTTTGCAAACGACGACTTCTTCGCGCCCAAAGAAAACCTGTTGAAGGCCAGTACACCGGTCTGGCGTGAAGGAGAGTACACCGATCGCGGCAAGTGGATGGACGGATGGGAGAGCCGCAGACGGCGTACACCTGGTTTCGATTGGTGCATCATCCGACTCGGTCTGCCCGGCATGATTCGCGGCGTGACTGTCGACACGAGTTACTTCCGCGGAAACTATCCCGAGCATTGTTCTCTCGAAGGCGCTACGTTGGATGGTCTGCCGACTGTTGAGGAATTGACTGCCGAGTCGGTCCAGTGGGTGCCGCTGTTACCGCAAATGGCGCTCGCCGGCGATAGTCAAAACAACTTTCCCATTAAGTACGATGAGCGAGTCACGCATCTGCGATTCAAGATCTATCCCGACGGTGGCGTCGCGCGTCTGCGTGTGTACGGCATTGTCAGTCCCGACTGGGACCGGCTCAAACGATCGGGCGGCGTCATCGATCTCGCCGCCGCCGAAAATGGCGCGTTGGTCGTTTCGTGTAGCGACATGTTCTTCGGTCATCGTCACAACCTGATCATGCCGGGCCGTGCTGCAAACATGAGCGACGGCTGGGAAACAAAACGACGCCGCGGCCCCGGTCATGATTGGGCCATCATCAAACTCGCGCGCCGCGGAGTAATTCATTCCGTCGAAGTCGACACTTCGCATTTCAAAGGTAACTTCCCCGAGAGTTGTTCGCTCGAGGCTTACAGCGCTGGCGGCGATCAAGATCTGACTGACCTGTCGGTGCCGTGGGTGAACCTGTTGTCGCGCACGAAGTTACAAGCGCACACGCGACACTATTTCGATCGCGAGTTGCAGGATGCGGGCGCCGCCTCGCACCTTCGCTTCAACATCTTTCCGGATGGCGGCGTGAGCCGTTTGCGTGTTTACGGAAAGCTGGTTGAGTGATGGATCTCGAGTCGTTGAACGCGTTACCAACGGGCGTGGCATCGCAAGAGTTCGTGAAGTGCTGTGGGTCAAGGCGTTGGGCCAGGGCGATGACCGATGGACGTCCTTATGAAGGTCTCGAGCAGTTAACGCGCACGGCAAGTGAAGTCTGGTTGTCTCTCGGGCACGAAGACTGGCTCGAAGCGTTCCGCAGTCATCCCAGGATCGGAGAGAAGAAAGCAGCAACCGAAGTCTCGACCCAATCGCAACAGTGGTCCGGGCAGGAGCAATCCGGTGTCAGCGCCGCCGATCAGGCAACAATCGACTCGTTGGCCCAACTGAATCGAGAGTACGAAAACAGATTCGGTTTCATATTCATCGTTTGCGCAACCGGAAAATCGGCGCACGAAATGCTCGCGATCCTGCGCGAGCGGCTCGACAATGATCTCGATGCGGAACTGCCAATCGCTGCCGCTGAACAAGCGAAGATTACCGAACTGCGGCTCAAAAAGCTGGTAAACTGAGCACCACGGATGAGCACGATCTCAACACACGTACTCGACACCTCGCGAGGCGCTCCGGCGAGTGGCGTGGCCGTCAGCCTGGAAGTTCAAAACACGGACGAGAGTTGGACCGAGTTGAGTCATGCGTGGACCGACACCGACGGACGCGTTAAGCCTTTCTTTCTCGTCGATCGGCCGGTCGCGGATGGTACTTACCGTTTGGTTTTCGACACTGAGCCATATTTCTCGGCGTTAAGTCTGGCCTGCTTTTATCCACAGGTGTCGATCGTTTTCAATGTCGACGATGCGTCGCAACACTATCACGTTCCGCTGCTGATCAGTCCGTACGGCTACTCGACCTACCGCGGCAGCTAAAGCGAAGAACTTCGTTCCTGGTTCTTTGTCTTTCGCTGTTTAGCCGTTAACGATGGTTGTGACCTCTTAGACAGAACAAAGTACACAGCACAAATCGCCAAGCTCAATGAACCTTGACCCGACTCTCAGCGAATGGCTCAACCTACTGTTTCGTTGGGTACACGTCTTTGCCGGCATCATGTGGGTCGGCACCACTTACTACTTCACGTGGCTCGACGCGCGGCTGACTGAAGAAGAGAAAGCCGCCGCGAACACAGGCGTGACGCCGCAGGTGTGGATGGTCCACAGCGGCGGTTTCTACGTCGTCGAACGACGCAAGGTGCCGGATCTAGTCTCCCGCACGTTGCACTGGTTTCGCTGGGAAGCCGGGACGACGTGGCTCAGCGGCTTTGCATTGCTGGTCCTGGTTTACTATCTCGGCGGTGGCGTGCTGGTCGATCCGGATGTGCGCGACCTCAGCGTCGGTGTTGCCGTTGCGATTGGCATCGGAGTGATCGTTGGGGGTGGGATCCTTTACGACGTGATGATGATGTCGCCACTTCGCCGGAACGAAAAGTTGTTCGCGGCGGTGGCGTACGTTTTCATCGTCGCGCTTTCGTTCGGGCTGACGCGAATCTTCAGTGCGCGAGCGGCATACATTCACGTCGGCGCGCTGTTTGGGACGATCATGGCCGCGAACGTCTGGATGCATATCCTGCCGGCGCAAAAGAAGATGATCGCCGCGCTCAAGGAAGGCCACAAACCAGACGAGCGTCTCTCCGCACAAGCCAAGCTCCGCTCGAAACAAAACACCTTCATGGCCGTGCCGGTGGTGTTCATCATGATCAGCAATCACTTCCCGGGCGTGACGTACGGCGATCGCAACAACTGGATCATCCTTTCGGCGCTCGTGCTGGTTGGTTGGATTGCGGCGAAGTTCATTCGGCGAGCGTGAGTTCAAACGTTCAGAGGCGTACCCACCTGCTCGATCAACTCGACAAACTAAAAACCAGGTTTGGTTCGCAGGATGCGAAGCGAATGGAAGCGCTGCTCGAACGTCTC
>DATJKO010000204.1:0-4679 GCA_035491355.1 Pyrinomonadaceae bacterium | reverse complement strand
CGCGGAAGTTGTAGATCGCGCCGTTGAAGACGATGCCGATCGAGGAGTCGGGCGACAACATCGGCTGCCGGCCCGCGTCACTAAGATCGAAGATCGACAAGCGCCGGTGACCGAGCACAGCGGCTAATCCGCTGTCCGAGGGCCACAGTTCCAGCCCTTCGCCGTCAGGACCACGCCGGGTCAGGGTCGACAACATCTGCCGAACGCGACGGCGGGCGCCCTCGCGATCGCCCAATCCTGCTAAACCTGCGATGCCGCACATCTTCGAAAATCCGTTTTACTAAACCGGCTGGAGTTCGTGCCCGAGCATCTTCTCCATGAACTCAGCATACTGTTGCCGATCCAACGGCAAACTCACCGCCGCGCCTTTCGCCGAACTCAAGAGCATGGCGTTCGCCAACTCCACGGCATTTCGACCTTCATCGCCCGGACAAGTCAGTTGGCCGGTTCCGTGGGCAGCAGCGACAAAGTCGTCGTAAAAGACGCCGAGTACGTCGCCGTCGGTAGGGAGATTAATCGTCCGCGTTTCGCTCTCGAGGGCGCCCATCGACTGCGTGTCATTCGCGGTGCGCTCCCGGATGGAATCGCGCAATTTTGTGACCTGCACTTTTCCATTTTCAACCGTGATGCGGCCGCGGTCGCAACACAGCACCATGCGCGAGATTGCCGGCGCTTCGATCGTGCTGATGTGAATGTAACCGTGAGCGCCGTTCGCGTGATACAGAATCGCGCTCGCGGTGTCTTCAACTTCAATGTTATGCAGAGTGGTGTCGCAACGCGCGTTGATCGTTTCCGGCATGCCGCAGAGCCACGCGTAGCGATCGAGAATGTGCGGCGCCTGGTTCAATAGCACGCCTCCACCCTCCCCACGCCAGGTGCCACGCCACGGGCTCGACCGGTAGTAACTCTCCGAACGCCACGCCGACTCGATCATCGAACAACGATACAGCGAACCAAGTTCACCACTGTCGAGCATCTGTTTCGCAAACAGGTATGCCGGCTCGAACCGCTTCTGGTGGACGACGACAAACATGCCGCGACTCTCGGCGGCGGCCGCCAAAACTCGATCCGATTGTTCGACTGTAACCGACAGCGGTTTCTCACAGAGCACGTGCAGCCCGGCCTGGAGCGCACTGACCGCCAGATCGGCGTGCAGCCAGTGCGGCGTTGCGATCACGACCGCATCAACCGCGTCACTGCGAATCATCTCTTCGGCGCTGTCGAACCACTTGCAGCCCAGATCAGCGGCGACTTTGCGTCCGGTCGCGGCCTGTGCGTCCGTCGCGGCCGCCAGATTCAACAGCGGGTTGGCGCGAATAACTCGCGCATGCTCCTGGCCCATAACGCCGAGCCCGATCACGCCGAAGCGAATCGGAGCCGCACTCGCAGCTGCAACTGGCGCCGGCCGCACTTCCTGAACCGGAGCCGGCAGTGTCGTCTCGCGGATCGCGCGTTTCGTCGCGCCTTGCGGCTGATAGCGCGCCTGAACTTTCTGAAACGCCGCGGCGACTTCCCGCATATCACCGTCGGTGCCGAGGAAAATATCGTGCGCGAGGAACAGCATGTTCTGCACCGCGTCGTCAGAAACAGGCGTCGGAAGCAGACGTAGATACGACGGATGTTTTTCGGCGATAAGCTGCAAAGCAGGTTGTTGGGCCATCGTCGCCGTGTAGCCGCGATTGAGCGGAATCCCTTCCGCCTGCAAGGCGCTGATGAAGTCGCCGATACCCAGGCCGCCGCACTGCTCCTCGTCGTATCGCAGCACGAACATGTGAACGCCGTGACGCTGCACGCCACGTCCAATACCCAACGGGCTGACGCACGGGACTTCCGACATGTATTCACGCAGCTTGTGGAAGTTCTCGACCCGGCGCTGTTGTTGTGCCTCGAGTTTTTCAAGCCGGGTCAACAGGATTGCCGCGACGTACTCACTGGCGCGCATGTTGAAGCCCAGCGAATGATGGCCCCAACGCTGTCCGCCACGACGTGCGCGGCCGACGTTGTGGAACGAATAAGCACGTTCGAAGATCTGGAGATCGTTGGTCGTAAACGCACCACCTTCACCACCCGACAAATTCTTCGACGATTGAAAACTGAATCCCGCCGCGTCGCCGATAGCTCCCACTCGGCCGAGATCGTGAATTGCTCCGTGCGCCTGCGCGGCGTCTTCGAGCAGTACCAGCGAATGACGCTTCGCGATGTCGCGCAACGCAGTCATGTCGGCGGGTTGACCAAACAGGTGAACCGCCATGATCGCGCGAGTCTTGCCGGGAATGATCGCTTCTTCGACGCGCTGCGGATCTAGCAAGTAAGTCTCGGGATCTACGTCAACCAACGCGACGCCAAACTGGCGATCCAGCACCGTCGTCGCACTGGCGATGAACGAAAGATTCGGCACGATGATCTCGCCGCCGTATTCCATGCCGTCGTGATCGATCGCCGAGGCAATCGCAACGCGCAGCGCGTCCGTGCCGTGCGGCAGGAGCAGCGAGTAGCTGGCGCCGCAGTAACGTGCCCACTCTTCGGCGAAACGCGTGGCGAGTGGTTGCGGCAGTCCTTCGACGCCAGTCAGAAAGATCTGCAAAAACTTCGGCGCGATCTTCGTGGTCCACTCGAGCATCGACGAATCGGGATAGGTGGGCCAGGGGCGATAACGGGTGTCGCGCACCGGCAAGCCGCCCTCTTTCGCAAGCGTACCCGTGAGCCGTCCGGGCCGGCCGGGCAGTTGCGGCAGCGTGCGAATCGCGCTCTTCGCCGCCAGCTTCGCCGACTTCCGCACTATTTTTTTAATGTTTGGCATAGTCTCAATACTAAAATCTCAGGTTCCTTTTCGCCGTTGCCTGAACGCCTTTTCCCTTGTCTTTCCTTTGCGCCTTTGCGCCTTTGCGGGAGACTTGTTTGCTGAAGTGTTCATCGCGCAAAGACGCAAAGTTGTTCTAATGCGGTTTCATGCGGCTTGATGCTTCCGCGTGCGACTTCTCGTCGACCAGGAAAAGCGGATCGCGCCGCAACTCCGCCACCACGCGCTCG
This sequence comes from Pyrinomonadaceae bacterium, assembly GCA_035491355.1. Classification (GTDB taxonomy): domain Bacteria; phylum Acidobacteriota; class Blastocatellia; order Pyrinomonadales; family Pyrinomonadaceae; genus PSRF01. The sequence continues at coordinate 1,649 of DATJKO010000204.1, read as the reverse complement.
TGCAACGCGCGTGCATCGGGAATGAACAACAACTCACCCAGTCCCAGTTTACGCCTGATGAGCAAGCCCTGCTCGACTAACCAATCCGACGTGGCCGCAAAACGCCGCGCGATGCTCATGTCCTGTTTCCACATCTGGACCGACGTGATGACGTCGTCAGCTCCACGCGTGCGCAATGTGACCTGCTCGGGCTGATACAGGTAGCCAACGTCCCCGGCGTCTTCAGCCGTGTGGTAGAGCGTGTACGACTCCATCGTCGCACCGAACATCAACACGCTCGAATTCCCTTCAGCGATACGCAAGTACGGCGTGCCCGGTCCACAAGGCGTTTCGCGCAACTCGTGATCCCGACAAAGCTCCGCTGCGCCTGGACCACTGACCGCCAGCGAGTGACTCGGATGCAGACTCCGCACCACGCCCGGTTGATGCCAGTAGTAATTCGTGATCGTCCCGACCACACTCGGCGTGGCTCTGAAGTCGTAAACAGGTGCAACCCCGCTCGCATCGGGATAACTCCACGTGTGTGTCGGCAGCGCGAGTGCCGCGCGGTCCGTAATCCACGAACGCAGCGCATTGATCACAGTTGCTGGCCCACCGTCGATCGATCCACAGGCAGACAGCGAACTGTGAACAAGCAGCAGGTCTGCCTTAAAAGCGCCACAACTATCGAGCGCTTCGCGAATCTTTGCTTCGTTGAGGCGCACAAGCTTGCGTCGTGCCCGTTTGAACCGGCGAACGACGCCCTCAGTTATTCGGCTGGTAGTCAATGTCATTTTTTCTTTAATCGGTGGTAAGAACTAACTCGGGTAATGCGGATTTTTCAGGTTTCTGTAGCTGGTCCAGCATCAGGTCTTGCCACGTCAATCCTCCGAGCCATTTCGCCTGCGGAGGCATGTAGCCTAACTTATCAACTCGATCTGTAATCTCCTGCGGGACGATGCCGCGGAACGCTTCGCGAATGATCCACTTCGTCCAACCGCTTCGCATCAGCAGTCGATCGGGGACCTGAAATACAAACTCGACCAGATTGTGATCGAGAAACGGCAGTCGCACCTCGCGGCTGTGGGCCATGCTGTTGCGGTCCGCGTACCGTAGTAGTTCGACCAACCCTGCTCTCGTCGTGTTCCACCAGAGCAGCTTGCGAAGGCTCGTAACCTTGCTGAACTCCCGCGGGTAAACTGGCTGCGACGGTTCGACCTGCGGCAATGTCCGCGAGCGCTCGATTCCTTTCTTGAGCAGGCGCTTCACGGGTTCCGGCGTCTTCTGACTCAGCACGCGTCGAAACGATCCGGGAACGACACCATGCATGGCGAGACAATCTCGTCGCCACTTCAGGTAACCAAGCAGGTCGAACGAATTGAGCAGGTCGTCAGTCATCTCGTTGAAGTACGAGTGATATCCCGCCAACATCTCGTCCGCGCCCTGGCCATCCAACAACACAGTCACGCCGTGCTGCTTCGCGAGACGCATCACATTCCACTGTGCGTACACACTCGACGACGTGAAAGGCTCTTCCTGGTGCCAAAACAGATCGCTCAACTCTTCAAAGAACCGTTCCGCTGTGGGCCAGACATCGTGGCGTTCAACCCGATTACTCTTCGTGACCAGGTCCATCCACTTGCCTTCGTCACGTGCAGGATCGTCAAACC
>DATJKO010000203.1:0-5643 GCA_035491355.1 Pyrinomonadaceae bacterium | reverse complement strand
AACGGAAGATGGGGCACGTCTCTGAAGCGTTTGAGCAAGCAGACCTCGATCGTTTGCGCGGCCCGAATGCGATCGGTCACGTGCGCTATTCCACGGCGGGCGAGGTTTCGATTCTCGAAGCACAACCGTTTCTCGTAACCTGCCAGCACGGACAGATCGCCATTTGCCATAACGGCAATCTTCCGTTCGCCCGCGACGAAAAACTGCGACTCGAACGCGAAGGCGCGATCTTCTCGTCAACCTCCGATACCGAAGTTGTGCTCCACGGCGTCGCGCGATCGCGTTCACCAGTGCGCGAAGCGATACCGGAAGTTCTGCGCGAGACGGAAGGCGCGTTTTCGATGCTCTTTCTGACGCCTAACGAACTGATTGCGATTCGCGATCCGCGCGGTTTCCGGCCGCTGGCACTTGGCCGGTTGGGTGATGCGTGGGTCGTCGCTTCCGAAACCTGTGCGTTCGATTTGATCGACGCGCGCTACGTTCGCGACGTCGAACCCGGCGAGATGATCGTGGTCGATCAGGACGGCTTGCGATCATCGCATCCGTTGCCGGAGCGACGACACGCGATGTGTCTTTTCGAGCACGTCTACTTCGCGCGTCCTGATTCGTTGATCTACGGACGGTCGATCAATGAGTCGCGCCACAAGATGGGACGGCGGCTCGCTGTCGAACAGCCTGCGGACGCTGATCTGGTTGTTCCCGTGCCGGATTCAGGGGTCGCGGCAGCGATTGGTTACGCCGCGGAAAGTGGTTTGAGTTTTCGCTTTGGCCTGGTTCGCAATCATTACGTCGGGCGGACATTCATTGAACCGCGACAGTCGATTCGCTCGTTTGGTGTCCGCATCAAGTTGAACCCGGTTCGCGATCTGATAAACGGCAGACGCGTGGTGTTGATTGACGATTCGATCGTCCGTGGCACGACATCGAAGAAGATCGTGCGCATGGTCCGTGAAGCGGGAGCGAGTGAGGTGCATGTACGGATCAGTTGCCCGCCGACGATGAGTCCGTGTTACTACGGCGTTGATACGCCAAACAAGTCGGAGTTGATTGCCGCGAACATGACTGTCCCCGAGATCTGCGAATTTATCGAAGCCGACTCGCTTGGTTACTTGTCGCTCGAGGGAATGATTGCCGCGACGGGTCTCAGTCCCGATGCTTCGTGTGTTGCGTGTTGGAATGGACAGTATCCGACGCAGATTACAAGAGCAGCCGAGACGATGTGGGAACGCGATCGCGAATCAGTGGCGGCGGAGAATTAACCACGGATGGGACGAGTCAGGCGAGGCTGTGGTTGTGCAGTTGCAGTACTCCTGGCCGTCATCGCCGGCGCCGGATTCGCGTATTGGAAGTGGGTGCGTCCCTGGTTGCAGCTGCAACCGCCACCGGCTTCCGGAGGCGAACTCGTCGTTCGTATTCTCGACGTTGGGCCAGTCAACGGTGATTCAATTCTGATCTCCTCGCCCGGAGGAAAGACTGTACTGATTGACGCCGGCGATACAACGAAAGGTAGGGTTGTTGTCGAGGCGTTGAAGCGTCAGAACGTGCAGCAAATCGATTACTTCATCGCCACGCATCCGCATCCCGATCACATCGGTGGCGCAGCTGAAATTTTCAAAGCAGTCAAGGTGCTGAACGTGATCGACAACGGCGCGGAACCGAGCATTCCACCGGAGCTCGCACCGCCGAAACCCGCCGCTCCAACAAAGAAGCCCGCCGCGCCCGCGCCAAAAACTAAGACCGCGAAACAAGCTGCGTCGATCACGAAGTTCTACGACGATTACAAAGCGGGAATCACTGCGAGTGGCGCGAAGTATGAGAAAGCGCAACCGGGAACAAAGTACGATCTGGGTGGCGGCGTGTTGTTGACAATCCTTGCACCGTCCGAACCGTTCTTCACGAAAGATAAGATGAAAAGCGGCGGCAACGAACCGAACGCTAATTCGATCGTTGCACGTTTGGATTATGGCGCCTTTTCCATGTTGCTCACTGGCGATGCGGAAGAACAGACGGAACACACGATGCTCACGAAAGATTTGAATCTCGAGGCATCGGTTTTGAAGGTTTCGCATCACGGTTCGAAGTACGCGACGACGGCTGATTTCCTAAAGCGCGTAAAGCCGGCGATCGCGATCATCTCGTGTGGCGCGTGGAATCGTTATGGACATCCGGCCCAATCGGTGTTGGACCGGCTCCGCGCGCAGAATCCGGCGCTGAAGCTTTTTCGCACAGACGTGCAGGGCGAGATCACGCTCACCACGCGCGGCAGGCAGGATGATGTCTCCGTGAAGACCGCGAAGGAAGCGACCGAAGATTTGTGGGTGGGCCGCATGCCCCAAAAAGACGACTCATCGCGCTCGGGTTTTATCGCCTACGGCGACTTCGGCCCACCACCCAAGCCGCGCAAAAACGAACAACAGAGTGAACAGAAGTGACGAAACCTATTTCATACGCGGATTCAGGTGTCGACATTGATGCAGCGACGCGCGCGACTGACCGGATCAAAGAGCTGGCTCGCACAACATTCAACCAGCGCACACTTTCCGAAATCGGCAGCTTCGGCGGGATGTTCGACGGCGCGTTCCCAAACATGGCCCAGCCTGTTTTGGTTGCTTCAGCAGACGGCGTCGGTACCAAACTCAAGATCGCTTTCATAACCGGTGTTCACAATACAGTCGGTCGCGATCTCGTGAACCACTGCGTCAATGACATACTCGTCCAGGGCGCACGTCCGCTTTTCTTTCTCGATTACATCGCCACGGGGAAACTGTCGCCCGACGTCGTCGCCGGCATCGTCGAAGGACTGACAATCGCTTGTCGCGAAAACGGGTGTGTACTTCTCGGCGGCGAGACTGCCGAGATGCCCGGTTTCTATCAGGAAGGTGAATACGACATTGCGGGTTTCATCGTCGGCGTTGTCGACCGCGCGAAGATCATTGACGGCAAAACGATAACACCCGGCGACGTTCTGCTAGCGCTGCCATCCGCAGGTCTGCATACGAACGGTTATTCACTCGCACGCAAACTCTTCTTCGATGTTGCAGGCTACGCACCGGACACGCGTCTTCCCGGACTGGAGCTAACGGCAGCCGAGGCGTTGCTTTTGCCACATCTCAGTTATCTAAAACCACTGGACGGCTTGCTCGACACGGGCGCAATCAAAGGCCTGGCCCACATCACGGGCGGCGGTCTCACTGACAACATTCCGCGCATCCTTCCGTCAGGCACCGCAGTGCGGATCAAGAAAGGCTCGTGGCCGGTGCTACCGGTGTTCGATCTGATGCGCGAGCTCGGGAACGTTTCCAACAGCGAGATGTATCGCACGTTCAATATGGGTGTTGGTATGGTGATCGTCTGCGCCCGCGAGAACGTCGCGGCAATTACCAATCACCTCCGCGAGCTCGGAAATCCGTGTTACGAGATCGGCGAGGTCAGCGACGCGGGCGAGCAAACGGTTACGATCGAGTGATGACTGCACGGATCGCGATCTTACTCTCCGGCCGCGGCTCGAACATGGTTGCGCTCGCCGATGCGGTTCAAGCCGGCGGGATTCCCAACGCGGAAGTGGCAGTGGTAATCAGCGATCAGCCAGACGCGAAGGGTCTCCAGATCGCCCGCGAGCTTGGCATCAAGACGCTGACCATCGAACGTCGTGGCCGTAAGCGTGAAGAGCACGATCGCGAGATCGTCTCCGCGTTGCAGGACGAACGAGTCGATCTCATCTGTCTTGCAGGCTACATGCGCGTGCTGTCGCCATTCTTCGTCGACGCCTTCAACGAACGCATCCTCAACATCCATCCGAGTCTGTTGCCGGCGTTTCCCGGTCTCGAGCCGCAGCGACAAGCTCTCGATCACGGCGCGCACGAGAGCGGATGTACGGTCCACGTCGTCGACAACACTCTCGACGGCGGCCCGATCATCGCGCAGCGCACGGTTCCCGTCGTCCCTGGCGACACCGTCGAATCACTTTCTGCTCGAATTCTGGAACAGGAACACCTATTGTATCCGGCAGCAGTGGCGGCGGTTTTGGACACACTGAAACGCAAACAAGACGGATGACAATTGAAATCTTCGGGAAGGTGAGCAGTAACGTTGCAAGTCGGGAAGCGGCGGTTTGTGCGAGTTCAATTTAAATAACGCGGATGTCAGCCACCGTCACAACCGAAGATACTCTCGTCATCGAAACGCCGGAACGCGTTCCGCTGCACTTCGCACTCGCGTCCATCGGCAATCGTTTCCTGGCGTGTGCGGTCGATCACGCCATCCAGGGATTGGCGTTGATCATAATCGGCGTCGCTTCACTCGTGATCGCGAACGTGTCGTCGTGGGATGTGTTCTTTACGTCCGCGCCGAAGTGGGTCTACGCGGTAATGATCATCCTGCTGTTCCTGACGTTCTCCGGTTACTTCGCGTTCTTCGAATGGATCTGGAGTGGGCAAACACCCGGTAAGCGCTGGCTCAAGCTGCGCGTGCTGCGCGAAGACGGAAGACCGATTACTTTTTGGGAAGCTTCGGTAAGGAACCTGCTGCGCAGTCTCGATATGATGCCCGCGCCGTTCTACTCGATCGGATTAATCGCGGTGTTTGGGACCACTCGCGATCAGCGCGTTGGCGACATGGTCGCCGGTACGGTTGTGGTGCGCGAACGTGAGGCTGAGGCGCCGGAATTCGCGCAAGTGTTTGCGTCACCAGTGAGCGATCCGGCGCTACGTCGATCGTTCAAGCCGGTAGACTTCACCGCGAGCTTGAACAGCCTGACTGAATCGGAAATCCAGGTCGTGGAAACTTTCCTGCGCCGTCGCTGGGACCTCGGAGACGTGCCACGTCAATGGATGGCGTGGCGAGTCGCAATGCCGATCCTCTACAAAATTCGTCCGACTTACGACGTCGAGAAGTTCACCTACGAAGGCTTCCTCGAAGAACTCCTCCATCGCTACCTCCAACAACACCGCTTCACCGCATAACTAAGATCTCCCGCAAAGGCGCAAAGACGCAAAAAAAGAACACGCTGAATTCATTGATTCTCTTGGCGCCTTTGCGCCTTTGTCGGGAGCACATACTTTCAAACGGCACCAGCACCCGTAGAGTCGAATTTGACCGGGCAGTTCGCCGTCTGCTAGCCTTCAAGGTTTTTTTGAACACGGATTTTTGCAATAGGGGATACCGATCATGAGTAAGGAAGTTTTCATACTTGGCGGCAAGCGCACGGCGATGGGCGAATACGTCGGCGTGCTGAAAGACATTTCGGCGATCGACCTGGGAGCAGTGGCGGCGCGCGGCGCGCTGGAAGCAACCCGTGTCAAGCCGGATGAGATCGATCACACCGTGATCGGCAATGCGTTACAAACTTCGGGTGATGCGATTTACGGCGCACGTCACGTCGCGCTCAAAGCCGGCGTCCCGTTCGATCGGCCGGCGCTGACGGTCAATCGACTCTGCGGCAGCGGTATTCAATCGATCGTTTCCGGCGCGCACATGATCCAGCTCGGCGAAGCGCAAACGTGCCTGGTCGGCGGCATGGAATCGATGTCGCAGGCGCCGCACGTGATTCGCGGCGCGCGCTCAGGCTTCGCTCTAGGACAGGGAAAACTCGAAGACAGTTTGATGGTTGCATTGCTCGACACCTACTGCAACACGCCAATGGCG
>DATJKO010000202.1:0-7172 GCA_035491355.1 Pyrinomonadaceae bacterium | reverse complement strand
GCGATCGAGCAGGCGCGGTTTTCGGATCGGTTGCGGCCGGAGTTTCATGTTCCGGATTCGTTGCTGGCGGCGGTGATGCCGAGTTTTGCGTTGCAACATCTGGTGGAGAATGCGATTCGGCACGGGATCGCGCGCGAGCCTGATGCGGGTCGGTTGGTTATCGCCGCGCGTCGGGATGGCGAGATGTTAGAGATCACGGTGACGGATGATGGCGTGGGTATCGATCCGAGCGTTCCGATACCGGAGGGACACGGCGTCGATAACACGCGCGAGCGATTGCGTGCGCTGTATGGTGACCGGGCATCACTCGAGATCGCGCGGCGTGTTGACGGCGGTACAATCGCGACGTTGCGTGCGCCGTACAGGGAAGTCGTGCCTTCAGATGGCGGGTCAGCGGATTCAGATGATGACGACGCCTAAGTGGAAAGCGTTGATTGCGGATGATGAACCGGCCGCGCGGCGAGGTGTGCGTCAACTGCTGGCGGCGTTTCCGGAGTTTGGGGTGGCGGGAGAGTGCCGGAATGGCGCTGAAGTGCTGGCGGCCCTCGACTCATCAGCGCCCGATGTCGTCTTCCTCGACATTCAGATGCCGGGCATCGATGGGTTTGAAGTGATTCACCGGCGCAGCGTCGAACGCATGCCTGCGGTTGTCTTCCTGACGGCGTTCGATCAATTCGCCATCAAGGCGTTTGAAACCGAGGCGCTTGATTATTTGGTGAAGCCGGTCAGTGAAGAGCGTTTTGCGGCGACGATTAGACGTCTGACGAAGCGACTTTCGTCACCACGGCCGGCACGCGACGAGCGAATCGTGGTTACGACCGCGCGCGGTGCGGCTGTGTTGCACGTCGGCGAGATCGACTGGATTGAAGCGGCAGGCAATTACGCGCGACTTTGGATCGGACAACGCAATTATTTCCTGCGCGAGTCGCTGCAAACACTCGAAGAGCGTGTGACGCGTCACGGCTTCGTGCGAGCGCATCGTCGCGCCCTGGTCCGACTCAGCGGTGTGAAAGAACTGGTTCGCACTCGCGCCGGCCTGATTGCGATTCTTAACAGCGGCGCCCGCATCCCCATCTCCCGCCGCCGCATCTCCTCCTTCTCCGCCGCCCTCCGCGACGCTCAGATCGAAAAAATAGCCACTTTCTATAGTAAATAGCCACTTTGGGCAATTGAAATTGGGTCGCAGCGCGGCGATAATGCCTCCCAAGAGGGAGACTAGGATGAAAGAGAAGAAGAACAAGCCGAAGCAAACGCAGAAAAGACTGGACGAGATCTTCCCCGAACTGAAACCGTTCCAATTGCCGCCGCGAGCTCAGGTCTCAAAGGCTGAGTTTCTGGAGCGCCTACGCAACATCTCAGAATGGAGGAAAAAACACCTTGCCGAACTTCGGAGCCAAAGTCCGCGTTGAGGTTTACCTGCCCAAACGTCACGCTCGTCCCTATCGCGAGACTCTCGCATGGCTAATAGACGAGCTCACCACGGTGCGCGGTGGCTGCTCCGTTCATGAGAATGTCGCGGGTTATTACTACTCGCCATTTCGGGGACTTATTGAGGATCATATTTGCCTCGTTTATAGCGATTTCGAGATGGATTGGTCCCACGCAAGTGAGCAGGCGGAGGTACTCGATTATTGCGCGAAACTAAAACAGTTCCTGCTCGAGAATCTTTGGGAAGAAGAGATTCTTGTTAGCGCCTATCCTGTATCGCACGTGTCTGAGCCCTCACCGGATCCGCTGCTTCACAACTCTTAACAAATTTTTACCTCCACTTAACATCGCGGTGATCCAAATCGCCGTATTATCCCGCTTCTGTAAAAGGGGCAACTCGCGTCCGGGGCGTGGTAATGGCACAATGTGTGCCGCCCTTATGCGCAACAATTTCGCGGGGGCAGTCGTAAGCCAATCAAACTCCGACAATTAATGGGTCAACAGAACTCAGTGGGTTAGAAGATCTTATGAACCGCGAGCACAGCTTGTTTCATCGTCTGAACAGTCAGGTGCCTCTCTGCAAAGCGCTGCTACTCGCAGCATTCGCAGTCGCTGGGTCGGGCTGCGTAAACAAGGCGCAGCAGAATTTTGAACGACCACCGGCGCCAGTGACCGTGACTCCCGCCGTTGCCCAGGACGTCGGCAACTATCTCGACGCACTCGGGAAGATTGTCGCCCGCGAAACCGTATCCATTAAGCCGCAAGTTGCCGGTCGCATCACGCAGATCCATTTCACCGACGGCGCGAACATTGGCAAAGGTCAACTCCTCTTCACGATCGATCCGCGTCCATTCGAAGCAAGTCTGAAACAGGCGCAGGCGAATCTCCAACGCGATGTGGCGATGAAGAAACAGGCCGAAGCGGCCCTCGCGCGCGAAGTCGCCCGCGAGAAGTGGGGCCGTGTGCAGGTCGAGCGCTACGGGACGCTCGTCGAGCAAGGCGTCGTCCCGAAAGAGGAGTACGAACGACTGCGTGCCGAGTACGACTCGCTGCGAGCAACCTCCGAAGCGGCTCGCGCCGTCGTGCGCAGTGCCGACGAAACGATCAAAGTCGATAACGCCGCCATCGAAACGACGAAAGTCGAACTCAGTTACTGCTTCATCCACTCGCCAATCGAGGGTCGCGCCGGTCAACGTCTCGTCGACATCGGCAACGTCGTCAATCCCGGCGGCACCAGCAACAACGAAGGCAACGCGTTGCTGGTTATCGAGCGCATCAATCCGATCTACGCCGACTTCACGATCTCGCAAAGTCATCTAACGGCGGTCCAACAGGAGATGCAGCGCGGAAGTCTCCGAACAGAAGTGCGACTGCCGGACGTGTCAGGAGATGCAGTAACGGGCCAACTCACTTTCGTCGATAACGCAGTGCAGAACGAAACCGGCCAGGTGACGTTGCGCGCAACACTGCCGAACCCCGACCATCGCTTCTGGCCCGGCCGCTTCGTAAATGTTCGTCTCGTGCTCAGCACGACCAGCGGCGCCGTACTCGTTCCCGTTTCCGCGCCGCAAATGTCAGCCAACGGCTCATACGTTTACGTGGTAAAGCCCGACTCAACCGCCGAACAGCGCGTCGTCTCGTTGGGCCAACGACAAGGCGATCTGATCGTGGTCGAGAAAGGCGTCGCCGCAGGCGAACAGATCGTCACGAACGGCCAACTCGGAGTCACCCCCGGCGGCAAAGTGGTCGTCGAACAACCGCGCGAAGCAACGACCCCGGCGAAAGCGACTGACGGATCGAAGTTATGAATCTCTCAGAGCCATTCATTCGCCGGCCAGTGATGACGGCAGTGTTAACGCTGTCTGTGATCCTGTTCGGCGTCATGAGCTACTTCCAACTTCCCGTCAACGATCTCCCGGCGGTCGACTACCCGGTTATTCAGGTTAGGGTGGGCTATCCAGGCGCGAGTCCGGACACGATCGCGAACAACATCGCGACGCCACTCGAGCGCCAGTTCATGCAGATCAACGGCCTCGAAGTGGTCACGTCGCAGAGCACGCAGGGCGTCGCAACTTTCACCCTCCAGTTTTCACTCGACAAGAACATCGACGCCGCTGCGACCGACGTTCAAACAGCAATCTCGCAGTCGATCGGAAGTCTTCCCGCGGATCTTCCGTCGCCACCGACTTACTCCAAGACCAATCCGAACGATCAACCGATCATGTACCTGGCGATGGTCAGCGACTCGGTCACCGCCGGTCAGCTCTACGACTACGCCAGCACAAACGTGGGCCAACGCTTGAGCATCCTGCCCGGCGTGTCGCAGGTGAACGTCTACGGAACGAAGTCGGCGATTCGCATCAAGGCCAATCCCCAGGCAATGTGGGGCCGCGGTATTTCGATTGACGATCTCGGCAACGCGATCAGAAACGGCACCAGCTACACGGGGGCGGGCCAGTTGGACAGTGCGTCTGGTACGGCAGTGTTGCGACCCCAAGGTCAACTAGAAACCGCCGAGGAGTATGGAAACCTGATCGTCGGCGGCACGAGCAACGCGCCTGTTTTTCTGCGCGACGTCGCGACCGTGAAACAGTCAGTGCAGGACGAGCGCGTGAACATGCGCTTCTGGGTCCGCGGCCGGACGATTCCGTCGGCAACGGTGATCGTGGCGGTGAATCGACGCGCCGGCGCGAATGCAGTTGAAGTTGCGAAGTCGATCTACGCGGTGATGCCGCAGGTGAGTGCAGAACTGCCGGGCTCGATCTTCATCACACCGATTTACGATCGTTCGCAAAGCATCGTCCACTCCGTCGCTGATGTGCAGATGACGCTGATCATCGCGTTCGTGCTCGTCGTGATTGTGATCTTTGCGTTTCTTGGTCGCGTGACAGACACGCTGATTCCAGTCGTAGCCCTGCCGTTGTCGCTGCTGATCACGTTCATGGCGATGCGCGGTCTCGGCTACAGTCTCGACAACCTCTCGCTGATGGCGCTAACGCTGGCGATCGGGTTTCTGGTTGACGACGCGATCGTCTTTCTCGAAAACACGGTGCGCCGCATCGAGCGTGGCGAGCCGCCGTTTGAAGCGGCCATCAACAGTGCGAAGGAAATCAGTTTCACGATCATGTCGATGACGATTTCACTCGCGGCTGTGTTCATTCCCCTCGTTTTCATGACCGGGCTGGTGGGACGAATCTTTCGCGAGTTTGCGATTACGATCGTGATCGCGATCCTCGCTTCTGGCTTGGTTTCACTGACCCTGACGCCGTTGATGTGCGCGCGACTTTTGAAAGACCGTGGCCACGGCTCGAAACAAAACTGGATTGAGCGCGTCATCGGTAGTATCGAGAAACGTGTGCTGGCGTTGTACGGCGGATCGCTGTGGTGGTTTCTGCGGCGGCGCTGGATCTCGCCGGTGATCTGGGCCATCTGTCTCGCGGGCACGATCTGGCTGTTCATGTTAGTGCCGAAGACGTTTCTGCCGCCGGGTGACAGCGGCGTGCTCTTCGGTGTGTTTATCGGCCGTGAAGGATCGTCGCCGGAACAGATGCAGGCTTTTCAGGATCGCGTCGACGAAATATTACATAAGGAGCCGAACGTAGTCACCGATTTCACGATGACGGGCGCAACCGGGTTCCTCGCCTCGAACCAGGGCATCATCTTTACGTTCATCGGCGCGCCGGGAGAGCGAAAGCCGATCGCCGAAGTGGCCGGCGAGATGATGGGCAAACTCAATACGATTCCCGGCGTCATGTCGTTTATGCGGCCGTTACCGGTGCTCGACATCAGCACTGGCGTCTCCAATCAGAACCAGGGCCAGTATTCGTTTACGGTCTCGGGTGCGGACCCGAGCCAGGTCTACGACGTGGGCCAGCGGTTAAAGGCCAGGATGGATACGTACAAAGGGTTTCTGTCGGTTGCGTCGGACCTCTACAACAACACGCCGAACGTAAACATCGATATCCGCCGCGACCAGGCGAAGACCTACGGCGTCTCAGAGGCGCGCATTCTGACGCTGTTGCGCAACGCCTACTCGCAAAACTATCTCTATCTGATCAAGAAGCCTGAGGATCAGTATCAGGTCATTCTCGAGATGGACGACTCGGTCCGTCAGAAGCCGGAAGATCTGTCACTGCTCTACATCAAGTCGGACGATGGCCGAAACCTTGTGCCACTCAACGAATTGGTTACCTGGAGGACGGTGCTCGGTCCACAAACTGTCAACCATTTTAACCAGTTCACAAGCATGACGCTCTCGTTCAACCTGAAACCTGGCGTGGCTCTTGGCGATGCCACCAACTTTATCGAGTCCGCTGCGGCGGAGATCGTTCCCCAGGGCGTGCGCGGAGAGTTGCAGGGCGAGGCGCAGACGTTCAGTCGAACAGTCAGGAACCTGACGATCCTGATGGGACTGGCGGTGTTCGTGATGTACGTGATCCTGGCGATCCTTTACGAGAGTTACGTCCATCCGCTTACGGTGCTATCGACGCTGCCTACCGCGTTGGTGGGTGGTTTGTTGACACTCCTATTGTTCGGGCAGGAAGCGTCGCTCTATGCGTTCGTGGGCATGTTCATGTTGATGGGAATCGTGAAAAAGAACGGCATCATGATTGTCGACTTCGCGCGCCAGCGAGTTGACGCGGGCGAATCGGCAGTGCAAGCGATTCACGATGCGAGCATGGATCGCTTCCGGCCCATTCTGATGACGACGTTGGCGGCGGTGTTTGGCGCGGTACCGATCGCGTTGGGCTACGGTGCTGATGGGTCGTCTCGTCAGCCGCTGGGCTTGGTTGTAGTCGGCGGATTGATCGTTTCGCAGTTCATCACGCTGTACATCACGCCGGTCATCTACCTCTACCTCGAAGAGTTTCAGGAGAAGGTGCTGGATCGGACGTCGCTCTTCCGCTCGCGCCGTTCGCGGAAGCCGGTAATCGTTGATGAGCCGGTGTCTGAATCCGCGTCTTCATAAACTTCGCACTCGCGCTTCGAGTTCGCGGGTGAGTTCCTCCGCTGATTTTCCCGCTGGGAACTGGATCGGTTCGCCGAACGTGACTGAAACAGTTCCCGGCCGCAAGAAATAACGACGCCTTTTCTTCAACTCAAATAATCCATCGAGTTTGATAGGCACTACCGGCACGTTGAGTTCGGAGACCAGCAGGCCGATTCCGGATTTGAACGATTGCATGCGGCCATCTCTCGTTTCGTGTCCCTCCGGAAAGATCATCACGCTGAATCCTCGATCGATCGCTTCACCGGCGTAGCTGAAACTCTTACGGAAGCCGCTTTGTCTCGGCAACGGGAACACATTGAAGAGCGCTGCGCCGACTGCGTACGTCAGTTTTTTGTTTGAGCGCCAATCGCGGAGCATCTCGCCCGACATCGCAATAGCCACACGCAAGCGCCACCGGAAAGGCAACGCCGCTACGATTAGCGGCCCGTCCACGTGGGTCACATGATTTGAAATCAGCAGCGCGGGCGGTTTTAGACCACGCAGTCGTTCGACGCCGTTGACGCGAACACGAGACATCATGAGCGACAGCGGCCACAGAAACAGGTTGTAGACCACCGGACGAATCCACGTCGTCGGAAAGCGCATGGCCCATGCCGGGTACGGGTACGCAACCGCGTCATTCGTGCCCTCGCGTACCAGCCGTTCGAGGTCTTCCACGGTGGTCGCTTCCGTGAACGCAGCCTCGTCGAGTTCGACCTGATACTGATCTTCAAGCGCGCTAAGTAGCTCAACG
>DATJKO010000201.1:0-1628 GCA_035491355.1 Pyrinomonadaceae bacterium | reverse complement strand
TCGGCCGTCGCGAACGGGGCGGGGAAGCAATGGCTGTGATCGAAGTGGACGCACCGTTAACCCGTGAGACGCTGCAATCGTTGCGTGCGCTCGAGCAGGTGATCTCCGCGCAGCCGATCGATCTCTAATCAAGCTCGTCCGAAAACTCTTTTAACTCGCGAAACAGCCGTGCGAGTTCACCGGCCTGGTAGTGCGCGTTCAGCCCGCTGGGATTCGGCAACACCCACAAGATCGTTCCGCCTATCATTTCCGGCTGCCGGCCAACGACCGCCTTCGGTTGTGTGAAAGCCGTGCGATACGCGCCAACGCCAAGCACTGCCAACACGCGCGGCCGGTAGCGAAGCACTTTCTTTCGTAACTTCTCGCCACCGCCAACGATCTCTTCCTTCGTCAACGAGTCGGCGGTCGCGGTCGTGCGCGCCACGACATTCGTGATGCCGTAACCGCTCTTCAACAGTTCGCGTTCATCGAACGGCGAAAGGATTCGCTCGGTGAATCCGCCGGCGTGGAGCGCGGGCCAGAAACGATTGCCGGGTCGCGCGAAGTGATGACCAACGGCAGCCGTGTACAACCCGGGATTGATGCCGCAGAAGAGCACGCACAGATCGGGCGCGATTACATCGGCGACGGTTTTATCGACAGCGGCTTGGAGTTGCGCTTTTGTTGGTTTCCAGGGCGTGGTCACGAGGCGAGGTTAGTAAACGTCGAAGTGTGTCTGTCGCGTCGTGCTTTGTTTCGACACGCGATCGATAACTGAGATCTGAAGCTGATAACGACCGGGTTGTAGATCGGTGAGCGGGATCTCCGCCGCGTAAGGCATGCGTCCGAGATCGGTGTTCTGATCGGCCCCGATCTTTCGCAAAGCAGTGGTAATTACCGGCTGATCGTCACGTACTACCTGCACCTGGATCGCGACGTCGGGTTTCTGATCGGCAGGTGAAGGCGTAGCGTTGTAAGTGAAGACGAGAAAGCGCAGTGTCGAATCACGCTTGAACCGGTGGCTGGCACTCAGCGCGATAGGATTCAGTCCGCCGAAATTCGACACGTTAGTCATTGGCTGTTGCCGGCGTTCACCCAACAGCACGCTGCTCATCATCAATTGCTTCTTGCTAAGGTCGGGGATGTTGAACCAGGCGTGCGCACTGCCGATGCGTCCGGTCTTCGCGTCACGTGCCGCGACTCTCACCTGATAAAGACCAGGCAGTAACTTCGCCGGGTACGTGAAGGTTATGTCGCGATCACCGTCGTTGATGGCAGAGGCGAGCGAAGTGGCGATGATCCGTTCCAGAAAACTGTCTTTGACCGTGCCCTTGTCGTCGTAATACACGCCGCTAACGTCAACCGCCGCCTGCATCTTTCCACTCGGCTGTTCGCTAAAACTCAAAAACTCGATCGGTATCTGAACGGCCGTCGATAGCGTTGGTCCTTTACCTGCGACATCGTAATAGTCAGCGCTCATCAGAATGGGCAGACCGCGCTCGGGGTACGGCGCCGCCATCGACTCGCGCAGTTTCGCGGGCACGACTTGCGACGGTGTTGGCGACGCGGCAGGCTTCGCCGCGACTTCAGGTTCGGGCGCAACGTCGAAGTAGCCTTTGCGAACTCTCACTGACAAGTCCGGCCGGTTT
>DATJKO010000200.1:0-4213 GCA_035491355.1 Pyrinomonadaceae bacterium | reverse complement strand
ATCGGCTGCGAAGGGCGATCGGTCCGCACCAACCGCTCCCACGAACCTTGCCGCGGGCACAATCACTGAGACGAGCGTTAACCGCTCGTGGGGAGCGTCGAACGACAACTCCGGCAAATGGACCTACAAAGTCCGCATTACAAATCTAAAGAACGCGACCTACAACATAGTCGCGTCGGTTAGCCAGTCACAAACCACTTACGCCGCGAAGAGTCTCAATCCAAACACGCCGTATAGTTTTGCCGTCTATGCAGTAGACGACGCGGGCAATAAGTCAGCGGACAGCAACACCGTCAAGGTCAGTACACCCGCCGCTACTACTGCGCCGGCGCCGCCGGCATTGCAAGTCTCCGTACTTGGACCATCACAGGCCAGACTGCAGTGGACTGAGTCGGCAAGTTACGGTATCGCGAACAACTGCTGCTCGTACGGCATCAACGTAAACGGCGCGAGGATCAGTCAGAACATCAATTGGTCGTCCGCGCCGGCCGGCAGCCTGGCAGTGATCATTCGTCACCTGACGCGATCGACCACGTACTCATTCAGCGTCAGCGCCATCGACTACTCCGGCACCAACGCCGGCACAAGCAATACAGTCGTCGCCACGACGCAAGGAAGCAACGACTTCACGCCGCCCTCTGCGCCAACCAGCCTGCATCTCGTTCAAGATGATAGTTGTGGTGAAATTTGGCTCGGCTGGATTCAGGCAAGCGACGAGAGTGATTCGCAGGGCGTGATTGAGTATGAGATCTACGTCAATGGCGTGTTGAGTCCGTTGCCGGTTTCAGGAGGCATCGATCTCGACTTCGTTTATGCGACTGCTCAAGGCGACAACTATTTTCAGGTCAAAGCCGTCGACCGCGCGGGCAACACCTCGTCGCCAAGCAACGCGCTCAAGTTATGGCTCTCGCCGTGTTAGAATCTCTCCGCCTTTATTGACATGACGAACGTTCGGATCGGGGCGACGTCGTTTAGGCGTTGCCCTCGTCCGTTTCTGTGTGACGTGCCTCCCGTGACCTCCACGTTACGAATAGTCAACGTTTTCAAATCACATCCGTGGGAGGTGCCAGGATGGTCCATAAGCTGGACGGATTGCTGGCCCGTGAACAAGCCGTTCTCCGTGAGACTGAAATACTCCGCGATGCCAACATCGCTTTGACGGAGAACCTGAGTCTCGATCGAATTCTCGAAACACTACTCGACTACCTGACGAAGCTCATCCCGTACGACAGCGCCAACGTGATGCTGCGCAAGGGCGAGTCGCAGTTCGTCGTCAGCGCCCTGCGTCGTTACGAAGGGTTCCAAAACGTGGAGACCACGCGCGCGATTGCTTTCGACGGCAACACCAATCCCCTGCTCCGCCGCATTTGTTTGACCAAGCAAAGCGTGGTCGTTCCTGACACGAACAAGGAGCCGGACTGGCAACTCGTGACCGGCGCCGATCATGTGCGCAACTGGATGGGCGTGCCGCTCGTGGCGTCCGGGGAAGTCATCGGACTGTATTCTGTCGACAAAGCAGAGCCGGATTTCTTCAAACCCGAGCATGCACGAGTAGCGGAAACGCTAGCGGCGCGCGCTGCAAGTGCGATTCAAAACGCGCAACTGTTTCAGCAAAGCCAGCACTACGTGGCGGAGCTCGAAGCTCGTATCACGCAACTGAAGCGCGCCGATGAAGCGCTGCGCGAAAGCGAAGAACGTTACCGCGAGTTGTTTGAAAACGCCCGCGACGCGATCTACGTTCACGATCTCGACGGCAAGTACATCTCGGTAAACCGTGCAGCCGAGTCGCTCTCCGGTTATCCGCGCGAGGAGATTCTCGGTCGGCATTTCACTGACTTCGTGGCGCAGGAACACCTCGGCCACGTTCGCGATTGCTTCTTATCGAAGACGGAGAAAGAGGGTGAAACGACGTACGAAGTCGAGGTGCTCGCGAAAGACGGACGGCGCGTGCCGGTGGAAGTCAGCAGCCGCGCGATTTGTGAGAACGGCGTGATTATCGGCGTGCAAGGCACGGCGCGCGATATCACCGAACGCAAACAAGCACAGGACACGTTACGCATCTTCTCGCGACAATTGATCGAGGCGCAGGAAGACGAGCGTCGTCGCATCGCGAGAGACCTCCACGATCAGATCGGCCAGGCGCTGACGGCTGTGAAAATGAACCTTTACACGGTCCAGCGTTTTAGCAGCGACCCTGAAGCTACCCACTATCTCAAAGACAACATCGACGCTGTTGACGAGGCACTGCGCTTAGTTCGCGATCTGTCTGTCGATCTTCGTCCGCCGCTGCTTGACGATCTGGGACTGGCGACGGCGTTGTGCTGGTACGTCGATCGCTACGAGAAACGCGCCGGCGTAGCAACGGAAGTCGTCATCGAACTACCCAACGAGAACGAACGCTTCTCACGCGAGCTCGAAACCGCGTTCTTCCGCATCGCGCAGGAGGCGTTGACCAATGTCGCGCGTCACGCGAAGGCCACGCATGTGTTGTTGCAGTTAACTCGCACCGTGACCGGCCTGGAAATGGTAGTGCGAGACGATGGCGTCGGGTTCGAACCGGCAACATTGCGTAAACGCTCACGACGCGTAACGCTCGGCCTCGTCGGCATGCAGGAACGCGCACATGCGGCAGGTGGCGTGGTCGAGATCCACTCACGGTTGGGACGAGGAACTGAAGTCCGGTTCAGCGTACCGGTAGGTGAGACGCTTTCAGAATAGAGTTCACCATGATTTCAACGCGATCATTTTCCGCCTGGAGACGCGGCTCGGTATTCTCCGCCAGCCAGCCTTCACTCTCTGTCGCCGCGAGCAAGGATGCGTCGTAACCGTATAGTTCGCGAATGTCCACACCCCGGTTTTCCATCGCCCGCAGCCACACATCGTAGATGAACCCTTGCGCATCAGGTGAAATTCGATGGATGTGTGTGTCCGGTTCGCGGCCTGCTTCCACTAACTCAAGATAACTGCGCGCCTGAATGAGTCCGGCAAGCAGTCCGGCTGTTTCGAGCTGCACGATGTGCGTAGGCACCGCCGACTCGGCACGACTGACGAAGTTGTAGGGAAAACCGAGGTACGCAATGCGGATCGGACCAGAAGGACCAGCGTCCGACGTGATGTCCCACGTCTTGCGAGCGACTCTGAACCCGGGATGCTGTTTCAAGTGACGAATGATCGGACGAAACTCCTGATCGCCCCCTGAGCCACTGAAGAGTCGTATACCCGGCCGGTGGGCCATCGGCCAGCGGTTATTGAACGGATTACGTCCTGAACATCCGAAGACGTATTCCGAGCGCAGCATCAAACTCTCGAGTGAATCGAACCGTGTAATCCTCCCGCGCAGGTACTGCGGAACTTTCAGATCACTTGCCGGGTCATAAAAGAAGACATTGTTCCCCTGCCTTGCGCTGATGTCGGCGAGCGACCGGCCGATACTTCCCAAACCAACGATCCCGATGTCGGCGCCGCTCAAAGTCGTTCCTCGCAGGAACTCGGCCTGCAAACGATCGATCAAACGATGCGAGAAGATATGTCCACCGATTTGCAGTTTCACTGCGGCCCTGGCCCATGAGAACACAGCGAATGGCGGCGGCTGCTCCTCGAACAGGAACATCCCCAGTGATGTTTGCTCGACACCCGCGACGGCGTAACGTGAAAGCAGTACCGGAGGAATGTTGATGATGCATCTGCCGCCGTCGTCGAGGACAATGATGCGCTCGATACGACGTTGGGCCACGCCTGCAACAACCGTTTTCCAGAGGCGCTTTACGTCAAATTCGAAAGCTTCGTCGAACTCACCGGGTTGCGGAACCATGCTGTCGATGACAGTGGCGCCCAGGTTTCGGATCGCGGTGATTACCGGGGCGCTGTTCGAGTAGTACTTGCCGAGCGCGAAGATGTTTTCCGGCTGCAAACCAATCTGACCGGCAGCCCTGAACAGATCCACGGTCTGGCAGAGCATGTGCTGGACCGTCACGAGCGCGGTGCCCGGACCGAAGTCGAAGCCCGCCCGGCGCGCACAACTCGACAATGCACCTGTTACTTCCATCAACGATTGCTGTGTAGTTGTGACCATTACTCTTTGGGCAAGGCGGGAGTTTTACCCCGCAATGTGAAAAGGTTGCGTGCTTACGGACAGCAGTTTTGAGATGCATATCGCACGCTGAGCGTTGAATCAGTCCATATCTTAGACGTTCAACGGCTCAGGATGGTTCCT
>DATJKO010000199.1:0-3273 GCA_035491355.1 Pyrinomonadaceae bacterium | reverse complement strand
ATCACGGCGCGTTCCCACTGCCGTGCGATCTTTGGCGACTGGGCCAACAGCAAGCCCAGCAACAGACCTACAATCACGCTGACCGGTTTGAAGGTGACCCACGTGGCGAGCGCACCGAGCAGTAGCGGAACAAGAAAAGCGACAGCCGATACGACGTTAACGCGCGGTGCATCGATCGAAGGCAAATTACTCCTGGTTTCAATCAGGCTCGTAGAGCTAGGCATTTTAGGTAGTCTCCTTTTTGCGCCGGCTTTGAAGTTGATCCAGCACGTCATCAAGCGAAAAGCCCATTGCTCCCGCTTCTTCGAGAAAGCGGTCGACCAGTTCGGTCAGGTGTTTTTCGTGCTCGTCGGGATGAACGGCGGCGAAATGGCGGGCGCTGACGAAAGTTCCCACACCTCTTCGTGTTTCCAGTACTCCGGAGCGTTCCAACTCGGCGTAAACCTTGGCCACCGTGTTGGCGTTGACGCGTAGTTCGACCGCCAACTGTCTGACGGTAGGGAGTTGCTGCCCGACTTGTAGCCGCCCAGTAGCGATGGCGAAGCGAATCGCTCGCGTTAGCTGTGCGTAAAGCGGCATCGGGTGCGAAGGGCTGAGTGAGAACATTGCGTCCATTCCGTAGTTGTACTACGAAGCTAGTACAAGTTAGGTTTCACTATTTACCAATCCCTGTTTCTGGGGAAGAATGCGTCTCAGAAGGTGACAGACTTATGAGGCCAGTATTAATCCTGACTTTGCTGCTCGTGGTGCTGATGAGCGACGCGCAGGCACAAACCTCGTGCGGAGTCGAGGCGAAGGGTTATTACAGTCAAGGCCAGCCCATCGTAATGAGACTGATGCTTGAGAATAAATCCTTCGAATCGGCTGTCGTCGACCTTGGGTACGATCGCGAAGGCGCTTTGGAGTTCAAACTCAAGCGCGGCGAAGGCGATTGGATCGAACTGCCGCGAAGGCAAATTCGTGAAGGCTTAGCTCGCGTTGGGAAACTCACGATCGCTCCTCAGGAGAGCTACTCGCAGCAAATCATTCTCGACGATTGGTACAAGTTCACTGAACCGGGAAAGTATGTTGTTTCGCTGAAGATCCCGAAGACACCCGTTTGCGCCGCCCTGGAGACACCCTTCGAAGTGTTGCCGATGGATGCTGAGTGGTTGAGCGATGTCTGTGGCAAACTGCTGGACACCATCCAACAGAACAAGAACGACTATGCCATGGCTGCGGACGCCGCAAATGTGCTTGCGAAAGTCGACAACCGGCTCGTCGTGCCTTTCTTGACTAAGGCACTGGAGGCGAACCGAATGATGACCTCGATCCTCATCCCCGCGCTCGAAAGAATCGGCGACAAAGACGCCATACACTCGCTCATCTCACTGCTCGAGCAACATGACGCGACCAGTGCTGAGTACGAACTAGCTCGCCCCGCACTGGTGCGGCTTGAAAAGCGATGCGCGCCTGAACAAGTTGAAAGTATTCGCATCGCGCTTGCTCGGTTTCCCGCCCAATAGCTCGAATCACAGGTGATGTCTCAATTTGCAGGTGTTTCTCTGCGGTCCTCTGTGCATTCTCTGCGCACTCTGCGTTAAAAAGGCTGTTTCAACGCAGAGACCGCCGAGGAACGTGCAATTAAAACCACCACTGAATCACAGCCTGATTTGTCGCAATTTGCAACCGTGTGTTATCTTGTCTGGCTTTTAAACCTGCCCAATTTGTTCGCCTTTATAGGTCGAAAGAGGAGTTCAGCGACAGTATGTCTACGCCGAATGGAAACGTGAGTGCCGACGGAGATCGCGTTGGCAAGGTCGTACAGATTATCGGTCCGGTGCTCGACGTCGAATTTCATGGAGGCTACTTGCCTCCGATTTACCAGGCGCTTCGAGTTGTCTCTGACGGGTTTGACGTGCCGACTCCGATCGACGTCATTGCGGAAGTGCAGCAGCACCTCGGCGAAGGCCGCGTGCGCACCGTCTCGATGACCCCCACCGACGGCATGGTCCGTGGCATGAAAGCCATCGACACCGGCGGTCCGATCACGATGCCGGTCGGCGAGGGAACTCTCGGCCGCGTACTCAACGTGATTGGCGAACCGGTAGACACACTCGGTCCGGTCAAGCACGACAAGCGCTATCCCATCCACCGTCACGCCCCGACCTTCGAAGAACAGTCAACTGAATTGCAGATGTTCGAGACGGGCATCAAGGTCATCGACCTGATTCAGCCGTTCTTGCGCGGCGGCAAGATCGGTCTGTTCGGCGGCGCGGGCGTCGGCAAGACCGTGATCGTGATGGAGTTGATCAACAACATCGCGAAAGCGCGTTCCGGTTTCTCGGTGTTCGCGGGCGTCGGTGAGCGCACGCGCGAAGGAAACGACCTGCTGCGCGAGATGGTGGAGTCGCAGGTTATCCAGTTTGGCGAGCAGTTCAACAAAAATTTCCACGATACGGGCGCGTTCGATCTCACAAAGGTCGACATGAACACCATCGGACAGTCGAAGGTGGCATTGATTTACGGTCAGATGACCGAACCTCCTGGCGCCCGTCTGCGCGTCGCGCTGTCGGGACTTACGGTCGCCGAGTACTTCCGCGACCAGGGACTCGACGTGCTGCTCTTCATCGACAACATCTTCCGCTTCACGCAAGCGGGTTCTGAAGTATCGGCACTGCTCGGACGTATGCCTTCGGCGGTGGGTTATCAGCCAAACCTCGCGACCGAGATGGGCGAAATGCAGGAGCGCATCACGTCTACCAAGACAGGTTCGGTTACTTCGATTCAAGCTGTTTACGTTCCGGCTGACGATTACACCGATCCGGCCCCGGCCACTACGTTCGCGCACCTCGACGCGGTCACGGCGTTGTCGCGTCAGATCGTGGAGCTCGGCATTTACCCGGCGGTCGATCCGCTCGCTTCGTCGTCACGCATTCTCGATCCGCGCATCATCGGTAAGGAACACTACGATACGGCGCAGGATGTGAAACGTGTGCTGCAGCGCTACAGAGACTTGCAGGACATCATCGCGATTCTTGGTCTCGACGAACTGTCAGACGAAGACAAGTTGATCGTTTCGCGCGCGCGCAAGATCCAGAAGTTCTTTTCGCAACCGTTCTTCGTGGCGGCACAGTTCACGGGTCTCGAAGGGAAGTACGTCAAACTCGAAGACACCGTGCGGGGCTTCCGCGAGCTGGTTGACGGCAAACACGATGATCTGCCGGAACAGGCGTTTTACATGGTCGGCACGATTGAAGAAGCAATCGAAAAAGCGAAGTCGATCGCGCAGTA
>DATJKO010000198.1:0-13542 GCA_035491355.1 Pyrinomonadaceae bacterium | reverse complement strand
CTGCACATCAGAGATCTGTTTCCGGTACTCAACAACGACAACCTGTTGAATGAGGGATTCGATCAGAATACGAGGGTGGTGATCTTCGTCGCTAACCTGGAGTTGTTGCCGGGAGAGACGGCGTCGAACGTCGTCATCAACCTCGTAGACGCCAACAACCAGAGCTATAACATTCCCGCGGAAGATGTCCGGTTGGTAGGGACTCTTGGCTTCTCGCAGGTTATTTTTAGATTGCCGAACGATTTGCCCGTGGGGACGTGTACAATTCGGGTGTCGGCTCACAGCCAGCAGAGCAACCCGGGTACGATTCGCATTAGGATTTAGAGAGGTTTTAGGGTAAATAAGCAGCATCACCTTTGGTTGGCGTGCTGCTAAACAGTGTTGACAGAAACAGCGTTGACACACGGTTGAGTCGAAAGGTATAGTTTTGGAGCGGCCAATGAGCTCGCCTTGCCTCGACCTGAAAACAGCAGACGATCCACCAGTTCGGAGTTCAATATGAGGAAACTTGTAGCCATATCTTTTTTGATGGTTGTTTTTGTCGTCACGGGTTTTGCGCAATCGCCGCCGACACTGCGGATCGTCACTGAAACACCCGGCTTGCCGTCGGAACTGTTTTACGGCGACACCAAGGTTAAGCCGCTGAGACTGCGTCCCGGCACCAACACCGTAATTACAATCGCTGATTACGATTTCTTTATCGCCCAGCAGTACATCGACTTCCTGCGGCGCTTTCCCGAGCCATCCGGCTTGCAGTTTTATTTGGCCATCCTGAACGGCTGCAATGCGAACGACGTCGAGTGCATCAAGTTCACGAGAGGCGCGCTTTCAGCCAACTTCTTCCGCTCTCCTGAGTTCCAGCGCAAAGGTTCATACGTGATGTACCTTTACATGACCTCGCTCGGACAAAGGCCCGCGACCGTGCCGGAACTCGGCGATGCTTCAAAGATCGACCGTCCGCACTACTCAGAGTTCATGACTGACCTGGCGTCGATCTCGCCTCCGAACGACGATCCAGTGCTGGTTGAACAGAAGAAGAACGACCTGGTTAACGCCTGGATGCAGCGCACGGAAATCAAGAATAAGTATGACGCGTTGTCCAACGCGGCATTCGTGCAGACGCTTCTCGACACGGCCGGCGTAACGAATCCGAACCAGGCGCAGTTGGTCTCCGACTTGAACGCCGCCACCAAGACGCGCGCTCAGGTTCTGCGCATCATCGCGGAGAGCCCGGAAGTCGACGCGAAGTTTTATAAGAACGCTTTCGTGACCATGGAATACTTCGGTTACCTGCGTCGCGATCCGGAGCCGTGCTGGAACAACCCGACTCCGGCTCAGTGTGGTTACATCTTCCACAACGAGCGATTCAAGTTAACTGCCGACAAAGACTTCCTCGAGAACACCATCGTTCGTGGTTTCATCGAGTCGCCGGAATACATCAACCGCTTCTAACACTCGTTTAGTAAGCGACGTTTCACCAAGGCTGGCCTGCGAATAAGCGGCCAGCCTTGATCTTTTTAGCGGAACAAACTAATCACTGTTGAATGCGCTTCGGACTCGATGGCGTTCCACTGAGCCGGCAGAAAACGGGTATCGGTCATTACACGTTTGAGCTGGCGCAGGCGATGGCCGCGCTGGCTCCGGCAGATCAGTTTGAGATCGTCTCACCGGGCCCGTTTGCCCACGATGGCGAAGTTCAGCTGCCGGCGAACCTGCGCCTCGTGAACCTTGGTGTTGCGGGATGGAAACGCCGCGGGTGGTGGTCGATCACCTTACCCCGGTACTGCGCGCGCTTGTCGCTCTTTCATGGGACGAATTTCGATCTGCCTTATTGGGGCAAGTGTCCCACCGTACTCACGATCCACGACTTGTCGCTGCTTTTATCTCCTGAGACACATGAGAAACATCTCGTCCGGCGAGCGCGGTTGAAGCTGCCGAGGGCGGCACGCAAAGCGACTGCGATCATCACGCCGTCAGAGACGGTGAAGAGGGAAGTCTGCGAACACCTCGGTGTCGCCGCAGGTAAGGTCTTTGCAATTCCAGAGGCGGCGCGTAGCAGTTTTTATCCTGCGCCGGAGGCGGAGAGTGCGGCCGTGCGCGAGCGGCTGGGGATTGGATCTGATTTCGTTTTGTTTGTGGGAACGATCGAGCCGCGCAAGAACGTGTTGAATCTCGTGCGGGCTTTTGCGGAGTTGGTAGGGGACGGTTCTTCGCGGCTTCACTTAGTGATTGCCGGCAAACGAGGCTGGCTTTCCAACGATCTCGAAAGTTACCTCGCGAGCAGCGTCCTCAAGGAGCGCGTGTTGTTTACGGGGCATCTTTCCGATGACGAACTGCGGGCGCTGTATTCATCATGTCGTGTTTTTGCGTATGCGTCGTTGTACGAAGGATTTGGTTTGCCGTTGTTGGAGGCGATGGCTTGCGGAGCGCCGGTTGTCACCAGCAATGTGCCGAGCATTGTGGAGACGGTGGGGAGCGTCGCGCGCCTGGTTGCACCCAACGACGTTCACGACATCGCGCGAGGGATTGAGGCTCTGGTAGCGAACGATGAGGAAAGAGAGCAGCGTTCGGCTGCGGGTCGGCGGCACGCGGAGTTGTTTTCGTGGCAGCGCGCCGCTACGGCAACGCTTGAGGTCTATCGCAGAGTGCTCGAGATTTAAGTGCCGCCCGTTTTTAACTCCGATTTATTCCCGAAGACAAAATAGAAACGCTTCGAAACGTAGGCGCGCTGCTTTTCAAGGCTGAGTCGCCACGCGCTGGCGTCAATCACGAAGTGCGACATCGTGGCGCCCAGCACCGCCCCAAAGAGGAAATCGGCTCCGCGCGCATACGCCCACACGCTTTTCACGAAACTCATCTCACGCAGATCGTTTACTCGCCAAAACGCAAACCCAACGAT
Source organism: Pyrinomonadaceae bacterium (assembly GCA_035491355.1). Taxonomy (GTDB): domain Bacteria; phylum Acidobacteriota; class Blastocatellia; order Pyrinomonadales; family Pyrinomonadaceae; genus PSRF01. The sequence continues at coordinate 10,643 of DATJKO010000198.1, read as the reverse complement.
GATCACGAAGACCGCGAGCAGGGCAACACTCTTCCACGGAAACGACCGTCGTTCGCCAATGGCGGGCGCGGTCGCGGAAACGACAGTCATGAAGACGATGTACTGTACTCCGTGCGCCATCGCGTAACTCAGAAACGCGACGTTCTCCTGAATGGAAAGAAACAAGGGCAGGAAAAAGAAGACGCACGTAAAGTAGAAGATCGTCTTCAATGGCGAGGTGTCTTCAAAGTACTTCGCGTACACCACGAGACTGAAAACAGCCACGCCGAGAAACGCGATGAAACCAAACTGATAAAGCCCGTCGAAGCTTCGTTGCAGATACGCCGGCGTCACTGCCGCACCCAGGATTTTGAAAGTGCCGAGAATGGCGACGAACGTACCCGCCTCGATAGCGAGTTTCTCGAGTCTCTTCGGCGACTTGCCGGTTTCAGCGATTGAAGCAAACGCGTAAATCCCAAGGTTCTGCCGCCCGTAATGAAACGCCTGCCACCCCCAAAAGGTCAGCAGCACAAACGCCTGAAACGCGATCGGCGTGAAGGCGAAAATCAAACCCGTCGCCACGATCAAGCAGAGGGGAACGAAAACATAGCGCCACGGGTGGCGCTTTCGTATCGCGGCAAATTCTTTGTCGGTATAGAAGAGCAGCGTCGCGGGAACGTGCGCAGTGCCGAGGAAAAGAAAAACAGTCTTTATGCCGCCGAGTCCTCCACCGGCGGAACCCGCGGGAGCGAGCAGGATGAAGAACATGATCGGCAGCCACGTCGCCAGCAGCAGCGCGAAGAGAAACCAACGCTTGAGCGATTGAGTCGCCGTGCTTTGATCCCTCACTGAACCGGTGATTGCGTTTGCTGTTAACTGCTCCATATCAGATCAGCTTTGCACAAAAAGTGCGGAATTCTGTTGGAGAATATCTCTCACGCAAAGAAGTCAAGACGCCAAGACGCCAAGTCGCAAAGAAAAGTCTCAGACCACGGCAGTGCTTTGCGTCTTTGCGCCTTTGCGTGAGAAATACTCTTCCGCCAACAGCACTATTTAGGCAAAGCATATTTCCCATCAGACGTTCACTGTTTCGGCGCTGGGCGAAGCGGAGCGGACGCCGAGGCGACGGCAACTGGCAGTGGCGTTGAGATTGCTCGTTCCTTCCATCGTGACTTGGCTGATAACGTTGAAGAACAGCGCGCCATCGAGCCAGTCAAAGCTAATGCCGTCGACGCTATGGACGGCGAACGTCAACGAATAACTGCCCGGCGCCAGCCAACAATTGAAAGCAAAGCTCACTTCGATATTCTCGCCTGGCTTTGTTGCTCCGATGTCCTCCTGCTGCAAGTCGGTATTTGTGCCATAGATGTGGATCCCGTGTCGATTACGGATCAGAAAACCACAAACCGGCGCTTCCGTTGCCTGGTGGAAATGAACGCGCACTCGCACGGTCACTTCCGCGCCTGTCTCGACGAACTCCACGCGTTCGTGCAGTGGGCCAAGTAGTTCGACCGCGGTAATCTCGGCACTGCCATCGCCGTGCCGGTAAGTGTAGGAGAGTGGTGCAAGAGTCTCCTGCGGTTCGGGCGCGTCGGGGGCTTCGCTGTCGAGTTTTGGTAGAGACTCTTCGTACGCAGTCTCGCGCGCCATGATCAGTTTTTGATAACGGTTCAGGACCTCGTTTGGTTTGTCCAACGCCTCCATGCGGCCGTTATGTAGCAGTAGCGCTCGCGAGCAGAGCGCGCGAATCGCGTTCGGATCGTGAGACACGAGCAGAATCGTCGTCCCGTTCTCCTGCAACTCGCGAATTCGTCTCATGCAGCGGTGTTGGAAAACCGCGTCGCCGACCGCGAGCGCTTCATCGACGAGCAGGATCTGCGGCTTCACGCTGATCGCCGCGGCGAAGGCAAGCCGAACGTACATTCCGGTCGAATAAGTCTTGACTGGCTGATGAATGAAGTCGCCGATCTCCGCAAAGCTCTCGATCGCGGGCAGCATCGCGGTTGTCTCCGACTTTGAGAACCCGAGTAGTGAAGTACTCATGAAGACGTTCTCAACGCCGGTGAACTCCGGATTAAACCCGGCACCGAGTTCGAGCAAGGCCGACATCCGGCCGGTGTGCGAAACGCTGCCGAGTGTTGGTTGGAGCGTGCCGGCGATGATTTGCAGCAGCGTTGATTTACCGCAGCCGTTGGGTCCGACGATACCGAAGGTGGTGCCGGGTTCGACGTCGAAACTGACGTCACGCAGTGCCCAGAACTCGCGATGGGTTTTCCAGCGCCCGAGGGTGACCATCTCCTTAAGACGGTCGGCGGCCCGATCGTAGATGCGAAACTGTTTGCAAACGCCTTCTACTCGCAGGACTGGTTCCATGTCCCGAACATATTACACGCTGAGTCCGCCACAGTCCTTGCGGGGTCGGGATGAAAGGTCGATGTTTTCTGCGCTACAATCTGCCAATCCATGCTCCACCACAATGAGACCGATTTGGATGTGCAGCGGTTGATGCACGAGATCCGCGCTTCTGTCGCCGGACGGAACGACACTGAAGACGAACAGACGGCGCCACCTCGACCACCGGCAGCCGTCACTGCTCAAACCAACGGTAACTGGGAGCAAAAGAACCACTATCACGTAAACGACCTTTTGAGGTTTCACGGAGACGAGTTTGTCGGCAATGCCTATCGCGCCATTTTGGGTCGCGAGCCGGACGAGGCAGGCATGGCCCATCATCTCGAGGGTCTCGCCAGTGGTCGCTTTAACAAGATAGACGTCCTCGCCAGTTTGCATTCATCGCCGGAAGGCCGGCAGTCGCAGGTCCAACTCGACGGCCTGTCGTTACCGGTGGTGGTGAGGCGCCTGGGCCGCGTGCCCGTCATTGGCTACTTCGTTCGTCTCGGCGTGGCTGTGCTGCGTTTGCCTAACACACTTCAACATCACAACCGCTTCGAGTTTTACACCTGGTCGCAACAGCGCAGAGCGACAGAGCTCCAGGACCAGCAGCACAAACAATTGAGCGAGTCGCTGCAGCTAATCTCAGCGCAGATGCTGGAGATCATGCAGGGCGCGGCTGAACAGCAACGTGCGAACGAACTGGCTCTGGCCCAGCAAGAACAGCTGGCGAACGACCGCGATGCCGAAACGCGAAGTTACTTCGACAAGTGCACACATCAGTTAACGAGCGAGATTACCGCCGTGACTGAGAAGATTGCGTCGCTTACTAAAGAGATTGCAGTCGTAAGCGCCGACGTGGCATCGCTCAGAAAGGAGATTGCGCAGGCAGGTGAACAGAACACATCGCTCCAACAGGCTGTGGGCCAACAGCAGCTGGCACTGACGCAACAGCAAACTGAGAATCAGCGCCTTGCCGATCAATTACAGCCGCTGCGCTTGCGACAAGAGAAGAGTGAAACTGAGTTACTGATGCAGGAGCGGAGGCTGACAGTGTTACTGGAAGAGGTCGGCCGCAACTCGCCCGCTGCCAACAAGCGAAACCTTTCGGCGGTCGCGGCAGTGGAAGCAGACCATCTTCTGGATCCACTCTATGCCGCATTCGAAGACGAGTTTCGCGGGCCGACGGATGAAGTTCGCAGACGGCTGCAAGTCTACATTCCCTTCCTGCACGATGCGGGAATCAAGTGCGACGTGTTGGACGTTGGTTGCGGACGGGGTGAGTGGTTGGAGCTGCTGAAGTCAGAGTCAATCGAAGCTCGCGGCGTGGACCACAATCGCGTCTTTGTCGAACGTTGCCGTCACGCCGCGCTGAACGTGATTCAACAGGACGCGCTGGCGTATTTGCGGAGCTTGACGGATGGCAGTCTTAGTGTGGTGACAGCGTTCCACGTCGTCGAACACGTGCCGTTCGAGATGCTGATCAAGTTGCTCGACGAGATAGTGCGCACACTGAAACCCGGCGGAATGATTATCTTCGAAACACCGAACCCCGAGAACTTCATGGTCGGTAGTTACAGCTTTTACGCCGACCCGACGCATCGCAATCCGATCCCGAGCAAGACGTTGCAGTTTCTACTGGAGTCGCGCGGCTTGAAGACGATTGAAGTGTTGAAGTTGCGCAGTTGGGACGAGGCAAAGCTCGAAGGCGATACAGAGTTAGTGAAACGATTCAACGAATACTTTTACAGCGCTCCTGATTATGCAGTGATTGCTGGAAAGCCCTGACCCCTTTCGCTCACCGTCACGGATGTTCAAGAAGAAAATCGGAATCATCACTCCCTGGTTTGGCCGCTTTGCCGGCGGCGCTGAGCTGCTGGCGCGAGGGATGGCCCGTGAACTAAACAAACGCGGCGTTCCCACAATCGTGTTTACGACTTGCTCGTTGTCGCCGTACGACAGTTGGTGGAACGATCATCACGAGCCGGGCACTCACGACGTCGATGGCATACCGACGCTGCGGTTCAGAACGGAAAAGATCCGCGACCCATACGATGCAGTGATCAGGAAGCTGACTCGCGGCAAAGATCTAACTGCCGACGAGCAGCAGGATTTCTTTACTTACGGCATCAACAGTCCCGATCTGGTCCACGCGCTTGGCCAATATGTAAACGACGATTACGAATTGATTGCCCTGCCGTACTTTCACGGTCTCACGCATTCCGTAGTGAACGAGTATGCCGGCAAGATCTCCCTGATTCCGTGTTTTCACGACGAGCCGCAGTTCTATTGGCCCGCTACCGAGCGTTTGCTGAGTAACGCGAAGCACATCTTCTTCAACGCGGAGGAAGAGAAACAGTTGACCATCGTGCAGTATGGCCGGCGAGTGGGACGGCGGGTGGTGGAAAGTGTGGTGACGGGAGTTGGCGTTGAGCTTCCATCGACTAACGGCGCAGCTGAGGAGACAGCCGACGGACTTCCGGGTAGTTATTTTGTTTATGCCGGCCGTAAAGAGCGCGGGAAGAACGTGCATCTTCTGTGTGAGTGGTTTCTGGAATATGCGCGCGAGTCCAGGAGCAAACTGGTGTTGATTGGCGGAGGCGACGCGTCGCTCGTCCCCGCGAATGATTCTTTCCTCGATCTCGGCTATGTTTCGGAAGCGAGGAAACTTCAGATACTCAAGAACTCGAAAGGTATCATCAACCTTTCCGACAACGAGAGCTTCTCGATCGTGATCATGGAGGGCTGGCTAGCGGGTGTGCCGAGCATTGTCTCCGCGCGATGTGCGGTAACGCGTGGTCACGTTGTGAGGTGCGATGGCGGGTTGTTCGTTGACAACCGAGACGAGTTTGGCCGAGCGTTAAAGCATCTCGAGGACAACGAAACGATCCGTCAGCGGTTGGCGGCAAATGGGCGCCGCTACCTGGCGCGTGAGTTTTCGTTCGACGTCGTGCTCGCGCGCTATCTCGCCGAGCTCAAACGAGACGTGAAATGAAAATCCTGATCGATGGACAAACATTGCTCACCGCCGATATCAATCGCGGCATCGGGAAGTATTTCATCAACACGATCGAAAACATTCTCCAGTACGACTTCACCAACGATTTCTATCTCACCGGCAGCCCCGCAACGAACCTCTCGTTTTTCTCGCCCTGGGCGCGCGAGAAATTACAGGTACTCGAGAACGAAGCGTACAACACCCGCACGTCGTCGAACGGTAACTCAGACTTGATCTACTCCGACGCTCTCGCAAACGATATCGAACGCCTGGGAGTAAGCGTCTACTGGTCTCCCAACGGCTTGATGGACAACGTCGTACTGCCGGCGCGTCAAACAACCTCGTGCACTTACGCGGTGACGATCTTCGATCTGATCCCGTTGGTCATGAAGGACCACTTCGAGAAACATTGGCCGCCGTCGATGCTTTCGTCTTACAAGAACAAGCTGAAACGTGTGGCCGCTGATTTCGATCTGTTTCTTCACATCTCGCACCACACACGAGCCGATTTTGTGAGAGAGCTGCCGGTGGCGGACAAGCGTCACGTCGTCACGCAGCTCGCGGCGGACAACAGTTTTCGTCCGCTTCCTTTTCCTGTAACAGCCGCAGCGGACTACATCATTTACCCTGGCGGTTTCGATCCGCGCAAGAACATGGAACGCGCGATCGAAGCGTTTGCGAGATTGCATGCAAAGTATGGAAGCGACGACGGAATTGGAAACACACAGTTGTGCATCGTGTGCAGTTCCGACCAGGCAGGTGAGACGCAACTGTTGAATCTCGCGAAGAAACTCGGTGTGGGCGGGAAAGTGCGGTTGACCGGGTTTGTAGAAGAGAGCTTACTTGTGGAGACGTATCAACGCGCTCGTTGCCTTTTCTTCCCTTCGCTGTATGAGGGGTTCGGGCTGCCGGTCGTCGAGGGACTTGCGTGTGGTCTGCCGGTCGCGGCTTCAAACAGCTCGTCGATTCCTGAAGTCGGAAGCGATCTCGCGGTCTACTTCGATCCTTACGATGTCGAGGCGATGGCTGATGCGCTGCGTGAAGCGTTGCAAGCGCCCGTGGACGTCGAGTCGAAACTCAAGCGGTACGAGTACTCGCGGAGTTTCAGTTGGAAGAAGACGGCACTGACGACTCTCGATGCGCTTACCAACTTCGAGGCGATAAAGATTGAAGAGCCGGCTGTTGCAGAGACGCGAGATCCGGATTTCATCGATGTTCGCCAACGCATGCAGGAATTGTCGCTCGACGAGTTGTGCGAAACGGCCGAGGAGTTCTACGCGCGAATCGATAACTTTGACTACCTGCACGCCAAGCCGCTGGCGGCGGTTAACGAGACGCCGGAGTTATTGATCAACTTTTCTCAAGTGGTTCATGGTCTAAGGCTCCTTCCGGAGATGACGATCGTTGATTTCGGCGCGGGTGCGTGTTGGACCTCGCGGTTTCTGAGTCAATTGGGATTGCGCGTCATTGCGGTCGATGTGTCGGCGTCAGCGCTGAAGATCGGCGAAGAGTTGTACCGTCGCTACGCGCCTGTAGGCGATCAGCCGCCCGCGCGTTTTCTGCGCTTCGATGGACGCAGTTTGGATCTCGCTGACGAGTCGGTCGATCGAATCAGCTGCTGGGATGCGTTCCATCACGTTCCCAATCCGGGCGAGGTGCTGAAGGAAATGGCCCGCGTGTTGAAGCCCGGCGGGATCGCGGGATTCGCCGAGCCGGGGCCGGAACACTCGAAGTCGCCGCAGTCGCAATTTGAAATGAGAACGAACCGCTTGATTGAGAACGACGTCGATCTCGCGGCGATCTGGCGGGACGCGGAAGCCGCAGGGTTCACCGATCTGCGCGTGGCGCTTTTTAATCCCGAACCGACGCTGTTGCCGTTAACGCAATTCGAAGCTTGTCTGAGTGGCGAGGACACGGCCGAGCAATACGTCACGCAAACGCGCGAGCAGATGAGACACCGTCGCGTGTTCTTCCTGTTCAAGGGTGAGTCACAGGACGTTCGTGACAGCAGGCAGCGAGAAGGTTTACGTGCCGACCTGAGTGTTGAAGCCGAGTCGACCACGGGCAAAGCCGGCGAGTCGCTGACGCTGAAAGTTGTGGCTACGAACAGTGGTAGCAACGCGTGGTTGCTGCGCGAGTCGCGAGTTGGTCTGGTTCGATTTGGGATTCATCTGTTCACGGCAGACGCGAAGCTGATCGACCTTGACTACTATCGTCAAACACTGCCGGGAGAGAAGCGTGAAATGATGCCGGGCGAGACGGTCGAGTTTACCGCCGAAGTTCCCCTGCCGGCGGCGACAGGCACGTATGTACTGCAATGCGATCTGGTGAGCGAGAGTGTTTGCTGGTTCGAGCACAACGGCTCAGCGACCGTGAAGTTCACGGTCGATGTTAGTTAGGAAAGAACTTGAGTTTTTCTTCTGCGTTACACAGCCGTAACATTTACCTAACGCAGAGGCACAGAGGAACGCAGAGACCGCAGAGCAGATTTCCAAAGTAAGCCACTACCAATTTCAACGAATTCGTAAACCATGGGAATCCCGCAACCGCAACGTCAATAAACATGTCGAGGAAACCAAAAGTCGCGTGGTTCTCGCCGCTACCGCCGCAGAAGAGCGGGATCGCCAACTACAGTTACTGGCTCGTCAGAGCCCTGCGCCCGTATCTCGACATCCATCTCTATTTCGACGGCGAAGATCTGGCTCCCGAACTGAAAAACGCGTTTGCCGTCCATCCGCTGTCTGTTTTCCCACAGAAGCGGCACGAGTACAAAGACGCCGTGTACCATCTCGGCAACAACAGTCTCTTCCACAAAGACATTTACAAACTGGCGTGGAACTACCCCGCCACGATCGTGCTGCACGACTACAACCTCAGCGCCTTCATGCACGACTCGTTCTACCTGCAACCCGATTGGCGTCTCTACGAAGAAGCGCTCGCAAATCGTAACGGCGACGCAGACAGTAAAAAGCCGTCAGGCTTCATGAGCCGGTTCCGCCGAAACGTCGGCGCCTTCCCGATGTCTCACGCCGTCGCCAACAAGAGCCGCAAGGTAGTAGTTCACCATCGTTGGGTGAAAGATCAGTTTACGGAAGACGCCGACGTCCACGTGATTCCGCACTTCGCGTATCTTGAGAAATCGCCCACGCAGGAAGACATCGACAGCTTCAAGAAGAGATTTCACATCGCCGGTCGCAATTTTCTGATCGTCTGCCTCGGCTTCATCAACAGTAACAAGCTGCCGCAGCTCCAGGTGACGGTCGCGCTAAAACTGCTGGCCCACGGTTATCCCGTGCACTGGCTGTTTGCCGGAGAAACTGCACCGGCAGTGAAGCGACTGGAGTCGGAAGTACAGGCAAGTGAACATCGCGAGCACATAACGTTCACCGGTTACCTCGACGACACGGACTACGCCTGCGCCGTGTCTTCCGCAGACCTCGCCATCAACTTGCGCAATCCTTCGATGGGAGAAGCGTCAGGAACACTGATGCATGCGCTCGCTGCTTCCACGCCGGCAGTTGTCAGCGACGTCAATCAGTACAAAGAGTTTCCGGATCGCGTTTGTTGGAAACTGACGCACGATGGAAACGAAGAGCAGCTGCTGTTTGAATACATCAGCGTGCTGCTCGCGAACAGAAACGTGCGCGAAGCTCTCTCACAGAACTCTGCCGACTATGTCGAATCCGTATTGTCGCTGGAACGAGTGATCCCTCAGTGGGTGCGCATTCTTTCTTGAGACACGGCCGCCATATCTGACGTCACCATTTCTTTGATCAGTTCGCGGAAAGTGTAAGTGGGCTCCCAACCAAGTGCGCGCCGCGCTTTCGACGGATCGCCAACCAATTGATCTACTTCCGACGGGCGATAGTATCGTTGGTCTACTTTGACGAACTCGCGATAATCGAGATCTGCTTCCGCAAACGCGATTTCGCAGAACTCGCTAACGCTGTGCGCCTCGCCCGAGGCGATGACGAAGTCGTCGGGTTTCGGAAGCTGAAGCATCGAGTGCATGGCCCGCACGTAATCCGCGGCGTGGCCCCAGTCGCGTTTCGCGTCGAGATTGCCAAGACGCAGTTCTGACGACAAGCCGAACTTTATACGCGCTACGGCGCTGGTGATCTTGCGCGTGACGAATTCGAAACCGCGCCGTGGACTTTCGTGGTTGAACAGGATGCCGCTAACGCAATGAAGTTTGTAAGCCTCGCGATAGTTTCTGGTTAAGTGATGGCCGGCCACTTTGCTGATGCCGTACGGGCTGCGTGGCTGGAATGGTGTCGTCTCTTTCTGCGGCACTTCGTCGACATTGCCAAACATCTCACTCGAACCGGCGAAGTAGAAGCGGCACTTTGGTCGCAGTTCGCGCAACGCGGCGAGGACGTAATGCGTGCCGTTGATGTTCGTGTTCATCGTCGAGAAACCGTCTGCGAAGCTCTCCGCGACGAAGCTCTGGGCGGCGAGGTGATAGCACTCGTCAAATTCGTGCTGACTCAGGACGTGGAAAATACTCGGGTAACTCTCGAGACTGGCCGGGTGCAAGGTGATGCGATCAGTTAGATGGGCGATGCGGCGGAAACGCGTCTCGGGCGCTTCCATGGCCACTCTGCGTACCAGCCCGTGCACTTCGTAATCGAGACCGAGGAGGTAATCGGCGAGGTAGCTCCCGTCCTGCCCCGTAATTCCGGTAATCAGCGCTCGTTTGGTCACAGCGCGGATTGTACCAGTTCAAATCCGTGTTTCTAATGTTTGGCCAACGAAAATGGACGCGCGGCGGTCTATGTAAGATAACGTCTTTGACCGGTTTGGGGTGGTGTCTTAAATTGCGAATTCCTCGGCAGTCTCTGCAGATCTTCAGCGGTCTCTGCGTCGAAATAGCCTTTTAACGCAGAGTGCGCAGAGAATGCAAAGAGGACCGCAGAGAAACACCTTCAAATTCAGAAATCACTTGGTTTGGGGCGTGCTTGCGTAGGGCGGGGGTTCTGCTTAAAATGGCCGTTCTTTAATCGCCGGTGCCGGCACTAATACATCACCTGCGAGCGACGCTGCTCAGCTCCCCAATGGCATCTAATCTACTCGGATTCGCGTTTTTGTTGCGGAGGATTTCGTGAAGCAAGTTTTCTGGTTATTGTGCGCAAGCTTACTGTTTGTGCTCATCGGGGGGGCACACGCCTCCGTCTCGGCGCAGACGCCGAGCGCAACCCCCGACGCTTTTCCCGTTCAAATCACCTCGAACCCGAGTGCGGCTTTCAACACGACCATGGGTGACATCAGCGCCAAC